>CAYYHL010000006.1:0-21820 GCA_964471775.1 uncultured Clostridia bacterium | reverse complement strand
TGACAAGGGAGCTGAGCGACTAACTCTTTTCCCCTTTGAAGAGGACTTTCTGGAGTAATACAGATGAGAAAAGAAAGAACGTGAGTAGCCATACCAGTGGTGTCCAGTTCGAGGAGCTTTAAGTCAGAGACAATCCGGGGAGGACTGGCGAAGGCGCGCACGCCTAGCTCCAGGGCTTATTGGATTCAGTCAAAGGGTAGGAGAAAGCCATCTCAGCATGTCGGGGAATTCCGGGTTTGGCGGCGAGAATATCCGAGAAGAGGTTAATATGCCGGGAGTAGAAGATAACCATAGGGCTTTGCTCGAACTGCGAGGGATTACAAAAGAGTTTCCGGGTGTACGTGCTCTTGACAACGTAAGTTTTGACCTTCGCAAAGGTGAAGTTCACGTACTACTGGGAGAGAATGGTGCGGGAAAGTCAACTTTGATTAAGATCCTTTCAGGTGCCTATCTATGTGATGAAGGAGAGATCTATTTTGACGGAAGAAGCGTGAACATAAGAAACCCCGCTGATGCTAGAGAGCTGGGAGTCAGTGTAATTTATCAGCATCTTGATCTTGTACCCCACCTTGACGTAGCAGGCAATATTTTCTTGGGAAGAGAACCTACCCGCAATTCTTTTTTCAAATTCCTAGATCGAAAGAGAATTTACAGTGAGGCATTTTCATTGCTAAAAAGCCTAACCTTTGATTTAGACCCCCATGCTCTCGTGGGTAATCTCTCCATAGGTAAACAACAACTGGTGGCAATTGCCAAAGCCATTCAAGAAAGAATCAAAGTCCTCATTTTGGACGAACCTACAGCTTCCTTGAATAAACAAGAAGTGAGTTATCTATTTAAGATTATTGCTCGCCTTAAGAATATGGGGGTGGGGATGGTCTATATTTCTCACCGGTTGGAAGAGGTATTTCAAATAGGAGATCGAATTACTGTTCTCAGAGATGGGCATAAAGTAAATGTAGATCCGATAAATGCAAAAGATACCAGCAGGGAAGCCCTCATTAGCATGATGATAGGGCGGAGATTAGAAAGCGAGTTTCCTGTTAGACAAAAATGTTCAACGGAGGAAGAAGTGCTACGAACGGAGGGACTGAC
Organism: uncultured Clostridia bacterium; assembly: GCA_964471775.1. Classification (GTDB taxonomy): domain Bacteria; phylum Aerophobota; class Aerophobia; order Aerophobales; family AE-B3A; genus SOJT01. The sequence goes on along the minus strand of CAYYHL010000006.1, from coordinate 20,725 downwards.
TAGGAGACACGCATTCTATGATATCGATTTATCAGTTTGTAAAGGTGAAATAGTCGGAATAGCGGGACTAGTAGGTGCAGGCGGAACCGAGTTGCTACGGGCCATCATAGGGGCTGATCCTATCGATAGTGGAAAGATTGTGATAAAAGGAAGAGTGGTTGATCCGAGATCTCCTGGTGATACAATTAAGTTAGGACTCGGTTTTCTTCCGGAGGATCGGCATAAACAAGCTCTTTTTCTCAAACTGGCGGTGACCCCTAATGTTAGTTTGGCAAGTCTCAGTGGAATTGTGAAATGCGGCTTACTGAACCTGAGCAAGGAAAAAACAATAGTTGCTGACTATGTAGATAGGTTGAAAATAAAAGCACCTTCTTTGCGAGTGAATGTAATAAACTTAAGTGGAGGAAATCAACAAAAAGTCGTATTGGCGAGGTGGCTCTGTTCAAAGAGTGATATTCTACTTTTTGATGAACCAACCCATGGACTTGATGTAGGGGTAAAAGTTGACGTGCATTCCTTGCTTGATGAACTTGCTAGACAAGGAATGGCAATTATTGTGAATTCATCGGAATTACGAGAAATCCTGGCTATGAGTGATCGGGTACAGGTAATGCGGAAAGGACGCATCGCAGCAGAATTTTCAAAAGAAGAAGCCACTCAAGAGAAAATCTTGGAGTCTGCTCTATGATGAGGTGCTTAAGAACTGGACTTTTAAGTGCCACGCCTCTCAGGCACAAAACGTGGGATGTTCAGTGGTAGTTTCTGTAATTCAATCCTCTGCTGCAAACATTTTGCGAGAGAGGTGAAAAGAGTGAAAAAAAGTAAAAACAGAAGGTAGGGAGATGACAATTTCTCGAGGAATTATTACCAGATCTCTAAGGTCATTAGGTTCTATAAGCGAATTAACTATTATGCTGATCCTACTGGGCATGTGTATCTTTCTTGCTTTGGTGCAGCCTCGATTTACCAGCCTTTATAATCTGCGAAATGTTCTGCGGCAAGTTTCTACAGTGGCGATCATCGGTTGTGCCGAAATGTTTCCGCTTCTTGTAGGCGGAATAGATATTTCTATTGGTTCAATTATTGGGGTTGTGAGTGTTGTAACGGTTCTGTCTATTGGTCGAATTGGATTTATCCCCGGAGTAATGTGTGGAGTTCTACTTGGAGGGTTCCTTGGCTTAGTAAATGGTTTTGTGATAGGGAAATTAAAGGTAAATCCCTTTGTGACTACATTGGGAATGTTGTCTGCCGGTCGTGGTCTTGCGATGGTCGTAACCAATGGTCGTCCCGTCTTTAAGGGATTACCTCCAAGTTTCCTTGTCTTTGGAGTTGGCTATATTGGGCCCATACCTGTTCCCGTCCTTATAACTTTGATTATATTTGTGATCTTGTACATATTGCTAGGTAGAACGCGTTTTGGGAGATATATCTATGCTATCGGTAGTAATCCAGAAGCGGCACGGCTATCCGGTGTAAGCGTAGGTAAGCATATTATAGCAGCCTATGCTATCTCTGGATTACTGGCAGGGTTAGCCGGCTTGGTCCTCTCGTCTCGAGTAAACTCTGGGCAACCAAATCTCGGCGTAGGAATGGAACTTGATGCTATAGCTGCTGCTGTGATTGGAGGGGTATCTCTAGGAGGGGGTAAGGGGACACTTCTTGGTGTATTTCTAGGTGCGCTAGTTCTGGCAATTTTGCGGAACGGACTTAATCTGCTCAATGTTTCTTCCTACTTGCAGCTTCTGCTTATCGGGATCGTACTGGTAGTGGCTGTTACCATAGATCGTGTCCGACGCGGCACACAAGAACGCGCAGAACGTCTATTTGCATAGTGCTACGTTTATTCCGTTTTGTGGGACTGGTAGATAGGTCCTCAGTTTTTCACCTCTGTGGGATCTTTCGCGAAAGTTAGAGGGTTGAGGAATCCCTCGGGAACTCCTTCAATAGCTTTATGTACCTTCTCAGTCTGGATTGCAGCATGTTCCAGGGTTTCATGCGGGTGGTCATATAACATCCGGAGGGTCATTCATCCGACTGGGGAACCCACAGGGATTTGTAGCTGCCTTTTGCTTTTTGACACAATGGCTCAACGCGAGGCACTTGGCAGAAAAACTTGCGCGCAACTGGTAATGAATTTGGATCTTTTTGCCGAGGGAAAGCTAAGAATAAGGCTGGAAACGAGGTGATAAAGTAAGTAAGCCGTTAGCTTGAAGGTAAAAGAAAGCCTCGAACAAGAAGAAAGTCGGATAACTAGGTTTCTTTTTCTAAAGGCTTTCAGGGAAAAGTGAATCAGGTCCTCTTGACAAATGGTCAAGGAACTGGGGCATAGGTATTGTCAGCACATAAGTACCTATGCTAGTATCTAACCACCCAATACTGTACGAGGTGAAAAAAATGAAGAAGTCTAGGATGTTCAAGAGCGCAGTAACAGTGCTCCTCCTGGGAATGTTTCTGGTAGGAGCTCTAGCTAGTCAGGTGAGCTGTGTTGAATATGGTGAATATGCGGAGATGATGGCAGTGGGGCCAAAGTATATTCTGGCAGCTGAACCAGGAGAGATTCCGCCACCTCAAGCCAAACGTCCCTATGTGATTGGAATAGCATATCCGCATATTAAGGATCCTTTCTGGATTGGCGAGGCGTACGGTGCCTTTAGTGCTGCTGAGGATTGCGGAGTAACGGTACGTTTTGTCGCCGCGGCAGGATATCAAGACCTGGTAACGCAGATGAATCAGGTTCAAGATCTTATTGCATCTGGTGTGGACGGTATCATTTTGGCCGCGTGTGATTATACAGGCTTGGACCCTGTGCAAACGGAAGCATGGGAGAAAGGAATACCGGTGGTTAATCGTGTAAGAACTACTCATCCTCTTTCTCCCCGTTATCTCATACAGGATGAAGTGGTGGGTATAGTGCAGGCTGACTGGATTGGGGAACAGCTTAACGGAAAGGGCAACGTACTCATGTTGTGCGGACAAATCGGAGCTGCTTGGTCAAAAAAGCGTTCTCAAGGGTTTCTAGATCGAATAAAAGAGAAGTATCCAGGGCTCAACGTACTCGCAGAGAGGTATTTCGAAATGGATCGCCCTCGGATTGTGGATCTTGTGGAAGATGCACTGGTGACTTTCCCGAAGATAGATTATGTCTTTTGTACCGCGGATCTTCAAGCGCTGGCAGCAGTGGATGCCATGCGAGCGGCAGGTATGAAACCGGGAGAAATTCCTATCAGCACTTTGACCCTCAGTAGAGAGTGTTTGCAAGCGGTGAAACAAGGATACATTAAATACGTCATACCTGAAGGACCTGCATACATAGGACGGATGGAGATGTACCTGATAGTGAAACTCCTCAATGGGGAGGCTATACCTAAAGAGAGTCATAAGCCGTTGCATGGTTACACTCCTGAAGAACTTGACGAATATGATACGAATCGGCTGGAATGGGCACCAGAGGGATGGACGCCTCCACGCTGGGGCGGTTGAGCTACTCGACCAAACAGTCTTCAATGAAGTCTGTGAAGACGCTGGGGATAGACAACTCATATTATCATATCCTCTCGTAGTCTACCGCGGGAGGGAGTAAGCTCTTGTCTTTCCCTCCCGCGGAAGTCTCCGCCAGGGATGCTGCTGAAATTGGGAGAGAGATAAGATTTCTCTATCTTCGTCAGAAGCGAGAGTGCGGCTGCTCGGGTAGACGTACTCAGAAGGCGTGTATAAGCGGCACCTGTAAGAAGAAGGCTTCACTCAAATTTTCGATAAGGAAGGGCGTGGTGGCTCTTCCTATGTTTCCGGGGAGGAGAAATTTGCCAGATCGTTGAGTGTAGCTATGGCAACTCCCAGGGGAAAGTTGAGCCTTAAAGAACTATCTACTTTTTCCAGAATGAGGAAAATGGGATGACAAGAACCATGACTTCTCGTGAAAGAGTAGCCCGTGCTCTTAATCACGAGGAACCAGATAGAGTTCCCATAGATTTTGGGGGAACAATTGTAACTACTATAGGCAAGGTTGCTCATCAACAACTCAAAGACTATATTGGTCTCGGAAACCAAAATGAAGGGGCAATAATGGATCCTATGCAACAAATGGTCCGCCCGGACATCCGATTGGGGAGGCGGTTTAATGCTGATTGTTATTGTTTGCTCCCGAGAGCCTCGAGCAAATGGCAACTAGAAATAAAAGAAGAAGAGAATGAACTTGTTTATGAAGATGAATGGGGGGTAAAATTTCGCAGGTCAAGAAATGGCCTCTATTTTGAATTGAAGGAAAGCCCTCTTGAAAGTGCTAGCCTTCATGGCATAGAGAAGTTTTCGTGGCCCGATGGTTCTGATCCAGCGAGGGTTGACGGCCTCGAAAAAGAAGCCGAGCGACTTTTTGAAAATACTGACTATGCACTTATCATGGAAGAGCCTTCCGGAGGCATTTATTTACAAGCTGCTCTCTTAATGGGTTTTCAGAAGTATTTGACAAGTTTACTCACTCATGAAGAACTTGTAAGGAGGATCTTTGAAAGAATACTCAAATTTCAACAGGATTTCTGGAGAAACGCTTTAGAGAAAGTAGGTGGATATATACAAGTAGTTAGATTATCAGATGATCTTGGGTCTCAATGTGGTCCTTTGATAAGCCCCGAGCTCTATCAAAAAGTTCTTAAACCGTTTCATCATAGATTAGTTACATTTATTAAAGAAAGAACCGACGCTAAGGTCTTCTATCATAGTTGTGGCTCTGTGCGTGATTTCATACCAGATCTAATCGAGATAGGTATCGATATACTAAATCCGGTACAGGTTTCTGCTGCAAATATGGATACAAAGAAACTGAAGGGAGACTTTGGTAGAGAGCTAACTTTTTGGGGTGGAGGTTGTGACATCCATCAAGTCCTCCCAAGAGGTTCTGTCCAAGAAGTACGCCAAGAAGTTCGGAAAAGGATTAAAGACTTAGGACAAGGGGGAGGGTTTGTATTTTGCCCTTGTCACAATATTCAAGCTGATGTTCCTCCAGAAAATATTGTAGCTCTTTTTGATGAGGCATTAAACTCCGGGAAATATCCACTATAGTCTCTCTTCGGCAAAGAAACTAGGGAGTGCTGATCGTTATTCCTTGAAATAGAAAGTTTGCTGAGTTCTCTGGTTTTTGATTTCAATGATATTAGTCGAGTAAGGAATTTTCGACTCTGAGCTAGGAGAATCGGAAAGTTCTCATGGAAAATACGAATTTGACGCCAAGACGCTCTTCTTCGTGTTGGAAGGCTCACAAACTTGGCTATCGGGTTTCTGAAACCTTTGCCTGGCAGAGGTTTTCATGAAGGGGGACAAAAGGAAAATAGGGTGGTCGGAATACAGCAATAAAGCTGATTTCGCTATCGAGGAATTGGCACAAGAATACATTCATACGGAGGCAGACTAATGAGAGGAAAGAATAAGAAATCTACAGTGGCTATTGTGAAACGTAATAAGGTGCCTGGTGGACTAACCTACGACTACACAAAAGAAGATGCAAAAATAGTAAAACAGATGGTTAAGGAAGCGGTCGATCTCTCAGTTGGGGGCATTGACAAAGTGGTTTTTCCTGGTGATAGGGTCATCATAAAACCGAACATTCTTTTTCCCGTGGATATAAAATGGGGAATTTGTACTGATCCTCGGGTCGTCGAAGCGATTATCATGCTGATAAATGAAACAGTGCGGCCAGTCAAAATCTACGTAGCGGAGAACGCAGCTATGGGCTCGCCCAGCATGCCGTCCTTCACAGGTGCCGGAGTTGATATAGCGGCCGCAAGAGCTGGGGCTGAGTTATTGCCTTTGGAAAAGACGGCCGTTGTGGAGGTTGAGATACCACAAGCAAAATTTTGGATAGGGCAAAATCCTAAGATCTTTAAACCGTTTTTTGATGCCGATGTGGTTATCGATGTCCCAAAAATAAAAACGCACTTCCAGACCTGTCAAGTCACATTGGGACTGAAGAATTGGAATGGAATCCTACCTTTTGGAGCGAGCCGTAGCTTTACTGAGCAACAACAAACAGGACATATGGTAGACATGGACCAAAAACTTGTAGAATTACATAAAGCCGTAAGAGCCGACCTAACAATAACAGACGGGCTTATAGCTATGGAAGGTCAGGGTCCTTTCGCAGGAGATCTTGTGGAAATGGATCTCATATTAGCGGGCTCAGATACCACTGCAGTTGATGCGGTTACTGCAGCCGTAATGGGATTTGATCCTCTTGTAGACATAGGTACGATCAGGATTGCCCACCATGAAGGAATCGGAATTGGCGACCTTGATAGTATAGAAGTCAAGGGGAAGAGCATTGCCGAAGTGAAACGTGTTTTCAAGAGACCTTCTTGGGATGCTGTTGGTACATATCCAACCGTCGAAGTTTACGGCAAAGGAGGGTGTCCTGGCTGCTTAGCTCCGATTCGTGTGCTAATAGACTATATGGAAATGATGGGTAAGATTGACCTTGTACCAAAGGGGCTTCTCAAAAAAGCTGGAACACTTATATTCATTGAAGGAAGAGGTCCGTTCCCCACTCCCGATGAGTTGCCTAAGGGAAGAGTGTTCTTGATAGGAGATTGTATTCCTGAAGAGACTATGAAGACATACAAAGAAAAAAGAAACGCTACTCACATTCCAGGGTGTGCGCCGATGCACGCATGGATCCCTATAGCGGAGGAGGTACGTGAGATACTAGGGGTCAAAGAATGGCCCTCTTGGCTGGCTCATGGATGGGAGGTTGGTTAGTCTGGCGGGGTGCTTGGTTATTCTATTGATACAAACGACTGGTTTTTCATGATAGAGACAAGCATAGTAGCCGAGGGAGCATGATGCCAGAGAAGTCGAGGCTTGGAGACTTTGACGACCTGGCAGAAGCCAAAACCTGGGACATGTACGGCATAGATCCCAAAATCTCTCGAGGGCCCTGGTACTAGGTACTGCGGTCCTCACACTCTTTGACATGAGCGACGAACGTGAGATATTTGAAGTTGGTATAAGGATGAAAATAGCCCTAGACAGGAAAAGGTTTGTAGTCAGTCTAGTGGGTGGTAGAAGGCTTCATTGTGGGAAGACAAAACAAGGACTGGAGTACCAAGAATATAGGAGACTGGGGCTGTACTGAGCTTAGAAAAGCCTTTGAAAAGAAGTCTGTTGATCCTGTTTTCATAATGTGGTTGGCCAAGGGGGCACTTTTTTGAAGGTAGTAGATGTGCACACTCACTTTATCCCAAGAGAATTTGTTGAACTAATAAGGCATCAGGATAACAAATTCAATATGAGCATTACTAAAGATGACTTAGGACGTGAGTACGTCACTCATGCTCAAGGCTATTCTTATCCGCTAGTGGAGTGCTTTTATGATGCTCAAAGTAGAATTCGGGAGATGGACAGAATGGCAGTCAATATTAGTGTCTTGTCAATCTCTCCAACTCTATTCTTCTACTGGGCAAAAGCAAGCACTGCCATGGAGGTCGCCAGGCTAGCCAACGAGAGTTTGGGAAATTGGGTAAGTTCTTATCCAGATAGATTCATTGGTATGGCTACGGTTCCCTTGCAGGATGTAGCTCAGTCCATTAAGGAATTAGAGCGTGTAGCTTCACAGTTCAATATGAAGGCAGTGGAAATTGGAACAAATGTAGAAAGTAAAAGTCTGTCGAATCAAGAGTTTTTCCCCTTTTTCCAAGCAGCGGAAAGGCTGGATATCCTGCTCTTTCTACATCCCTATTACGTAGGGAAAAAGCCTTTGATGGACAAGTTCTATCTTACAAATTTGGTAGGTAATCCCCTAGACACCACACTCTCCATTGCAAACATCGTCTTCAGCGGATTACTAGAAAAGCTGCCCCGTTTGAAACTTTTGCTGGCTCACGGGGGAGGATTTGCCCCGTACCAGATTGGAAGACTGGGACACGGATACAAAGTAAGACCGGAGACCAAGAGACTCATCTCCAAAAGCCCCACCGAGTATTTGAGATTGGTGTACTTTGATACTATAACTCATTTTAAGCCGGCTTTGCTCTATCTTATCAGAACGTTTGGGAGTGAAAGAGTTATGCTGGGGAGCGATTTTCCGTTCGATATGGGTGATCCTGATCCGGTTTCCTTTGTTAATTCATTGCCAATGTCCCGCGAAGATAAGCAAAGGATTCTTGGTGGCAACATCTTGAATCTGCTAAAAATGGGCAAAAACTAATGCCGTCCGTAGCAGAGCCTTAGATGTTGAACTGAGTTAGAAATCCAGTTGCACCTGTTCGGTAGCACGTTACCCTGTAGCGGATAACGTCTTGATCTATGTTTGTTGTCATTTTGTGCTTATGGTCTGGTGATGCACTCCTCACGACGGTTTTCAGAAGAATGTCATCAACGATTACAGTATGACAATCTGCATAGGATGGGTTACGGAGATAGGGCGTGGGTGCGATCTGAAGGCTACAAAGCGGCGCCGTCGAATGGCTCATTTTGCCGGAAAAGCGGGTACATATGAGACCATTTGGCAGCGCCTTACCGTGAAGGGAGGGATTCAATATGAGAGCGATGGTACTTCATGAGTTTGGCGGACCCTTGACACTGGAAGACGTTGAGAAGCCAAGGATTGGTGATTTTGACGTCCTGGTAAAAGTCAAAGCTTGTGGCGTGTGCGGTACAGATCTCAAGATCTCGGCGGGGGGCTTAATGCCAGGTATTACAGTTCCCCACATTCTTGGACACGAGTCAGCAGGTGAGGTGGTTGAAGTTGGTAGCAGGGTGGAAGGAGTCGGGGAGGGAGATCGTGTGTGCGTCTATTTCTATGTTACATGTGGTAATTGTGAGTATTGTAGAGTTGGTAGGGAAGACCTGTGTATAAACGTAGAGCTTATCGGCTTTCACATTGACGGGGGGTATGCCGATTACCTGAAAGTTCCTGCCCGGAACATCGTAAAAATTCCTCAGGAAATCTCGTATGAAGAAGCGTCTATACTGCCAGACGCTGTCTGCACCTCGCTGCACGCTCTTCGGGAACGTGCTAAACTCAAAGCTGGTGATGATCTGCTCATAATGGGAACAGGGGGAGTCGGGCTTCATGCTGTACAGATCGGGAAACTTTGTGGAGCAAGAGTTATTACTGTTGACATAGTGAAGGAAAGACTCCAGATGGCGCAGGAGGCTGGGGCTGAGAAGTCGATCAATTCGAAAGAAGAAGATGTGGTGGAGACTGTTAAGGAGTTGACAAAAGGTAGGGGTGTAGATGTGGTGCTAGAAGTGGTAGGGTACCCTGAGACGGTGGACATAAGCATAGAGTGTCTCAAGAGAGGTGGAAAGATCATACTAGTTGGATACAGCCCCGAAAGGAAATTCTCTGCGTATCCTCTGAACTTCGTCCTAAATGAATTGGAAATACTGGGCTCACGAGCTTCAACTAGACAGGAACTTCACGATACGGTTAATTTGGTTCAGGCAGGAAAGATCAAGCCAATTGTCACCGATACATTTTCTCTTGAGGAGGCAAATCAGCTTCACAAAAAACTCAAAGCGGGTGGGTTTCGTGGGAGAGCTGTGCTAAAACCCTAGGGGGTTGATACAGTCAGTTGCCTAGGAGGCCTAATGGGTTGGACCAGGGGGTACTGGGATGTAGTATCTTTGGTGCTTATTTTCATGAACAGTGTCTCCCTCAAGCAGGCTTTTGAAACTGACCGAGACGACGTTGTGAAGAACAAACATTTTGGGAGGTACAAGAGTGAGAACGGAAGATCTTATTGATGTGGCCCTTGGCAACATGTCTGCAGATCTTGTAGTAAAAGGAGGAAAGTTGGTAAATGTTCACACAGCTGAGATATATCCTGCAGACGTAGCAATAAAAGGGGATCGAATTGCTTTTGTGGGACGAGCAGACCATGCAATTGGGAAGGAGACCGTAGTCATAGATGCAAAACGTAAGTACCTGACTCCAGGACTTATTGAGGCCCATCAACACGTAGCGGGCAGTCATCTGAGTATGGGTGAGTTTGCCAAAAGCGTGCTTCCCCACGGGACTACGGCGATAGCAACGGACTTTTATGAGATAGGTGCAGTTGCAGGCATAGCTGGAATAAAATTCTGCCTTGACAGGCTTAGAGAAACTCCGCTAAAGGTGGTTTTCGTGATACCAATGCCAGCGTTGTACCAAAATGAGCCATTTGGCCACACAGGAACGCTGAATATTGAACACATGAAGCAGATGCTTGAATGGCCAGAGTGTTACGGATTGAATGAGGCTTTCGCTCCACGAGTTTTGGAAAAAGACCCTGAAATGCTCGAGCTAATTCAGATGACCAAAGAGAAAGGGAAAGTCGTTGTTGGTCATGCTTCAGAAATACGTGGCAAGAATCTGCAAGCATGGCTCGGTTATGTTGGTTCGACAAACGATCATGAGTGTGTGAGTGCTGAGGAAGCGGTGGAAAAAGCAAGACTAGGTATACGCATATTGCTCCGAGAAGGATCGGCGGCCTCCGACCTCGTCCGTGTAATTAAGGCAGTGACCGAATATAAGGCGGATCCGCGTTGCTTCGCTTTCTGCACGGATGAGCAAGATCCGCTTCAATTGGTGCGCATAGGGCATTCGGACTACAAAATAAGGCTTGCAATAAGTGCGGGAGTGAACCCTATCACGGCAATACAAATGGGTTCTCTTAATGCAGCTGAGTGTTACAAAATTGATAGTGTTCTCGGCAGTATTGCACCGGGCAAGATTGCAGACATATTACTGGTGGATAGCCTGCGAGAATTTAAGGTAGATACAGTACTAGCAAGCGGAAAGGTCGTTGCAAGGGGTGGGAAGTTTATCGCGAAACTGAAGGCGCTAGAATATCCAGAATCCATGTATGGAACAGTTAACCTTCAAAGGAACGTGGAGCCAAAAGACTTCGAAATAAAGGCACGGAAAGATACGGAAGAGGTAAAAGTGAGAGTGATAGGCGCTACAGACGGAGATCTCATAACGGAGGAGCGAGTCGCTACTCTCAAAGTAAGGTCAGGAGTGATACAACCGGGTTTGGACCAGGATGTCCTGAAAATAGCGGTACTAGAGAGACATAAGGCATCTGGAGAGATAGGGAAGGGGTTTATTCAGGGATTTGGGATAAAAGAGGGAGCCATTGGCAGTACGTTTAATCCCCATAACGAGGATTTGGTGGTGCTCGGCACGAACGATGCTGACATGAGCTTGGCAGCAAATAAATGCGCGGAGATGGGGGGAGGGTTCATAGCTGTAAAAGGTGGTAGGGTGCTCGCACAACTGGAGCTGCCTCTCTTCGGTCTGCTCTCAGATGACCCTTTGGAAAAGGTTGCGGAGAAGTTAGCAAAAGTATATCGGGCTATCAAAGAGATGGGTTGCGAGTTCGGAGGACCCTTCACTACGCTGGGATTTATGTGTCTGCCCGTGATAATTGGAAGACTGAAGATATGTTGCGAAGGCGTTGTTGACGTGTGGAAAGGTAAGCTAGTTGACGTAATCATCGGATAAGGGATCTTATGATGAGTCGGACAACTATTCATGGCAACAATTGCCTTAAAGACGAGTCCCCGTTTCTCGAGGTCCTTGGACGACTCGAACTCACTACAGTGCTAGGTCGCTATAGAGACAGATTGACGCGTTCAAGACAAGGAAGCTGACACGAAAAGGTGTTTCACTGCAGAAGCATCCAACAAGATATTGTAGGATCGTCGGGCACGGCGTAGAGAATTTCATCCCAAAAAGGGAGAGAGAAAGGGACGGACTTCGAGTTGGTGTGCGATGCAACAAGACGGATAGGACTCGGAAGGGGTCATTTCAGGTGGTAAAGGAAAGAATTGGCGCTTAGGATACATGCGCTGGAGTCCTCCAGAACTTCCCATAGGGCAGCAGCATTTTCAGGTCCAATGCAGCATGGTTACATGGCTTTGCTGAACTGAGGAGGGAAAGATGGGCAGAGAAAAACTCATTGACGTAGGTGTGGGTAGAGTACCGGCTGATCTAGTCATAAGAGGGGGCAGGTTAGTCAATGTCCACACAGCTCAGATATATCCCGCAGATGTAGCAATAAAGGGAGATAGGATTGCTTTTGTAGGAGATGTCGGACATACAATTGGGGAGAAGACCAAGATCATAAATGCAAAAGGCAAGTACCTGACGCCGGGACTAATAGATACACACCAGCATAGCTATGAGAGTCAGCTCAATATGACCGAATATGCCCGGGCACTACTCCTTCATGGAACAACGACAGTGACAGAGGCCTTCTACGGGATGGGTATGATTGCAGGCATTGAAGGAATCAGGTTCTGTTTAGATGAACTTAAACGCACTCCTCTTAGGGTGCTCTTCCTTGTTCCCGTATTAGCATACTTACAGAACCGGGAACTGGGTTTGCCCGCCACGCCAAATGCACCCACACCGAGTGACTTAAGAGAGATGCTTAGTTGGCCGGATTGCTATGGACTAGAAGAGCCACCCTGTCTTCCAATAGTTGAAAAGGATCCCGTGTTCATGGACCTATTCCAAGCAGCAGTGGATAAGGGAAAAGTCATAACTGGTCATGCAAGCGAATTAAGGGGACAAGAACTAAATGCCTATATTGCTGCAGGGGCATCGTCTGACCACGAGAGTACAAGTCCGGAAGAAGCGCTGGAGAAAACGAGGCTAGGTATGCGAATATCAGCACGGGAAGGTTCTGGGGCCTCGGATGTTAGCCAGGTCATCAAGGCGATAACGGAATCCAAAGTGGACTCCCGATATTTTACCTTCTGTGGTGACATAGTGGAGATTCCGAGGCTTGTACGTACGGGGCACCTAGATTACAATATAAGGTTAGCCATTGGCTCCGGTGTCAATCCCATTGCTGCGGTCCAGATAGCTTCCGTAAACGCTGCGGAATATCTTAAAGCTGAACGGGATATAGGAAGTATCGTACCAGGCAAGATTGGAGATATACTGTTAGTACATGATCTGCCGAAGTTCGCGGTCTGTACAGTGATAGCCAATGGAAAGATTGTCGTGCATGACGGAGATTTCATAGCAAAGCTAGAGCGACCTCAATATCCAAGCTCTATGTACAGTACAGTTAGGCTAAAGAGACCGGTAGTGCCGAGGGACTTTGCGATAAAGAGCTCTAAGAAAAAACGGAAGGCCAAGGTGCGAGTAATAGGAGTGACCGAAGGCAGCCTCATAACGGAAGAGAGGAAGGTTGTTTTGAGAGTAAAGGATGGTTATGTGGAGCCGGATATCGAGCAAGATGTGCTCAAGATCGTTATGGTCGACAGATACGATAGGTCAGAAATGATAGGGAAAGGGTTTATTCAGGGACTTGGGATAAAGGAAGGGGCTATTGGAAGTACATATAATGCGTTGTACGAAAATGTGGTAGTCGTAGGTACTAATGATTGTGACATGGCTTTTGCTGTGAACGAGATTGCGAGGAAGGGAGGAGGATTCATTGCTGTTCAGGAGGGGAGTGTGCGTGCTTGCCTTGAACTACCGCTTTTTGGACTACTGTCGGATGAGTCCTTAGAAATAGCTCTTGCCAAAGTAGAGAAGTTACACAACGCTGTCCGTGATCTCGGCTGTAGCTTGAAGAGCCCGTTTCATACCCTGTCATTTTCGTGCGTAGCTGGAGAAATTGGGGCAGTGAAGCTGTCTCATCAGGGCTTGTACGATGTGAATAGACGTAGGGTCATAGATACTGTAGTATAGGTTAGGAAGGAGACATTAGGAGGAAGTGCTTAGATGTTGTGCTCCGATCGCAAAAAACACGAATAGAAGGAGACCTGTACCGTGAAGATAATAGAAGTAACTAAGCTGAATAAATTCACTCCCCCTCTTCATTATGGAGTCCAGAGCAGAGAATTGGTTGGGAAGAGTACCGGTTCTAACAATGTGGTCGTAGTTCTGGCGGAAATGGAAAAGTCGGGTAGTGCTGGCATTCACACTCACGCTGACTCCGAGCACGTGTTCTATGTGCTAAAAGGAGAATTAACGGTCAAAACGAAAGAGGGGGAAGCGAAGATTGAGCAGGGTAATGCGATGTTGATCCGACCAGGCGAACCTCATGAAGCCCATAATGAAACCAAAGACAAGGTTGCATACTTAGTAATTACGTCACCGCCCACGTAGATCAGTGACTCTGAAGGTCAGCCTTTTATGATGACTGGGGTCTTCCTCGCTAGTGCCGCTAGAGAATATCTCGGGAAGCCTTAGATAGAAAGAGATAGCCGGATTGTTGAAGAATGTGCGGTTACTGGATTCTTCTGTATTGAGACCATGTGCTCGATCTAAGATACAGTGCGGATCTCATAGAACTTTTGGGATTTATTGACGCATTTTGAGTGAAGATTCTTTGAAAACTCTGTTTCTCCTTGGTGGTGTATCGGGCAGTTTTGATATTCGTGCAGGTGATATTGCGCGTTCAGCATAAAGGTCGCGTGAAGCCGTCCTTATTTTTCTCTGGCTCAGCCACCTACTTTTTCAGGGGTGTCTGGTGAGATGATTTGACGGGGTTATGAGGCCTGATACTGTCGAAGATCCTAATAGGGTCAGAGTCAAGTTTTCCGTAAAGGCAAAGAACCTATCATTTGCCGTAGAACCGCGGCTACAGCGACTCTGCTGTTGCAGAAAAGTTGCATGATAATACCACAAAGTGGGTGTATAGGAGGGTAGAGAAATGGAAAAAGCAGTAGTCTCACTGGTTCATAGAAAAGAGGTTCCAGAAAGTCCGGGCAAGTATAGTGCAAAAGGCCTAAAAGTTATACACAGCATGGTTAAGGAAGCTATAGAACTAGTGGGTGGAATAGAATCAGTAGTAAAGCCAAGCGACAGGGTAGTGGTCAAAGCCAATGCGTGCTGGGCAGTACCCGCTGACACGGGGATACCTGATGATCCTCGTGTGGTCGAAGCCTTGATAAGAATTATTAAGGAAGAAACCGAAGCTAGAGAAGTAGTGTTAGTTGAGAGATGCGGTGTTGGAGGCAGAACCAAAGACGCTCTAGAAGTCACAGGGATAAAGGCAGCAGCAGAACGGGGGGGAGTAGATAGAATCATGGCACTGGACGAAGACTCAAGAGTACGCATAAAAATCTCAAAAGCCAAAGCGCTAATTGACGAAGTCTATCTACCAAAGATATTTCTTGATGCTGATGTCCTGATACACCTTTCGAAGATGAAGACGCATAAGCAAACTGGAATTACCTTGTCGATGAAGCTAAGCCAAGGGGCGTTGGTCTTCAGTGATGGGATCAGGTGTCACCGAGCTGATCTGGAGCAGAAATTTGTCGATCTACTCCGAGTGATCAAGCCGAATCTATCTATAATAGATGGGATTTGGGCTGTACAGGGCCAGGGGCCGGGAGTGCCGTACAAAGAGGATTTGATAAAAGACATGAATGTAATAGTCGCAGGGAGGGATCCGGTAGCAGTGGATTCCGTGGGGGCTGCTATTATGGGATTTGATCCACTGCACGATATCGGAATGATCAGAGGGGCCACAGTGGAGGAGCTGGGAGAGGGTGATCTGCACAAAATACAGGTCCGCGGTAGCAAAATAGAAGAAGTCAGAAGATTTTTCAAAAGAGGAAGCATCAGCTTGGTGGGTCTGCATCCAAAGATAGATGCTTACATAGGTGGTGCATGCCCTGGATGCTGCAATTTTACTAGGACAGGAATAGACCCCGTCTTGGCAGATCCAGCGCAGCTAGAACACGTAGAAAGGATCACGTTTATCATAGGGTATGACACCAATGTTCCTGACAAGGTAGTACACATGCCTCCTACTCATTATGTGTTTGTTGTAGGTGACTGTACTGCTAAGCACAAAGATAGGGGCATTTTTTTGCCTGGCTGTGCTTCAACTAGTGTGCACGGCGTGCCTTTTATTGGGAAAAGCGATGATGAAATAAAACAGATCTATCACAGTCGTTATCCTGTGGGTTATGTGGCATAGTTTTTTATGTCGCAATTGTGTGGAGAGGTTGCGGAGAGACTGCCAAGAACTTATGCCAGATACGGAGTGGCCCAAGAACCGTTGTTTTGAGCTCCAGAGCCAGGTGAATCTTCGCATAGTGACATGCTCCACAACGCCGGCGGGTAAGCCCATCCGGGGTGGTATTTCTGTGGGGAAGGAAGCATTCGAAGACTCTTCCAAAATCAGAGTCTATATGTACTCTCAGGTGCTTCTTGATGATTTCTGTTAGGGGGAAGCGAGAGGTTCTTCTGTCGGAAATCAGTGTTTCTCTCCCACAATGCTGAGATAGGTTTCACTATGGGACTTGGATGTCATTGCATAAACATCGGGGAAGAAGACACCAGCAGAGACAAACTAAGAACAGATAAGATCAAATGGAGAGACTTGAAAGCTGTCAGTTGACAAATTCGGAAAATGCGAACACCTAGTTTGTGAGCATCTTGGTGGAGATGCGGGATTTTGTGTGACTGAGGATTTTCACTCCAGACAAATCACGGGACAAAGCCGTTCTACAACTACCAGAAGTAGGAACCAAATCAGGAGGAAGATTAGGATAGACAGGGGTGTTACAATGAATGGATACATGGGTAAAATGCTACACATCAATTTGAGCACTAAGAGAATTGAACACCGAGAAACGGACGGAGAACTTCTGGATGAATTCATAGGAGGGAGAGGATTGGGTGCTAAGTTGCTGTATGATCTTCTGAAGCCTGATACTCATCCCCTTAGCGAAGACAATATTCTTGTGATATTAACCGGACCTTTGACCGGCACCCTTGCACCTGTCGGCTCCAAATATGTTGTTGTTACAAAGTCTCCCGCCACAGGGCTCTTTCTCGATACTTACGCTAGTGGACGTATTGCTCCTGAGATAAAATTCGCTGGATATGACGGCATCGTAATCAGGGGAAAAGCAGAAACTCCCTCTTATGTCTTAATTGAGAATGAAAAGATAGAAATTCGAAATGCATCGAAACTATGGGGTAAAGACACCTTTGAAGCTGAAGAATCTCTTCATAGGGAGATAGGCAAGGATCTTGGAGTTATGGTCATAGGCCCAGCTGGCGAAAGACTGGTTAAGATTGCCGGCATCAATAGTGACTTCTATCGGCAGGCAGCTCGGGGTGGTGGTGGGGCAGTAATGGGATCAAAGAATTTGAAAGCTGTGGCAGTGAGGGGAACTGGGGGAGTAAAAGTTGCATATCTTGAGAAGATTCTAAAGCTGGTAAGGAAACATCAGGGAAAAGTTAGATTGAGTTCGGTTGCTCAGGCCCGGAAAAAATACGGTACACCAATGACTTTGGACATTACCAGTTCTGCGGGCATGCTTCCTACGAGAAACTTCCAGACAGGCATTTTCCCAAAGGCCAGGGGTATGCTCGATGGCGCTGGCGTTCGAAAATATGCTATCGCAGATCGAGGTTGCTACGGGTGCATCATCTCGTGTGGTAAGATTACCCAAGTGAAGACAGGGCCATTCTCGGGCAGAATTGTGGAAGGTCCAGAATACGAGACTATAGGAATGATGGGAGCGAATCTTGGAATTAACTATCTGCCTGCGGTAATAGAGGCAAATCTTCTTTGCGATAAGCTAGGTCTTGACACCATCTCTGCCGGTGCTGTGATAGGTTTTGTAATGGAATGCTATGAGAAGAACCTAGTCGCTCAGAACGAGGTCAATGGATTAGATCTGCACTTTGGAAACTATGAAGCTGTACTTCAGCTTATCAAAGACATAGCATACAGACGAGGGATCGGTGATCTTTTGGCTGAGGGAGTTAAACGAGCCTCTGAAGCAATCGGTGGAGGTTCAGAGAAATTTGCCATGCACGTGAAAGGTTTAGAGTTTCCTGCTTACGATCCCCGAGCTGCCTTTGGTGCAGGTCTGGCTTACGCTGTTAGCCCACGAGGAGCTTGTCATCGTAGGGCCTGGCCACCTGCTCAGGAAGTACTTGGTTCCTATCCCCCCTACACTGCAGAAGGCAAAGCAGCATTAGTGAAAAGGTTATATGATGAAAACACGATTTTTCATTCGGCGCTGGTCTGTGATTTCCCGGGTAAGTTTATACCGTTGGCAGTTGATGACTACGCTGAGTATCTTGCCCTAGCTACGGGGAGGACCTTTACCTCATATTCTCTATGGGAAGCAAGTGATAGAATTGAAACTCAAATTAGGCTGTGCAATGTACGGGAAGGATCGTCTCGACGAGATGACACATTGCCTTACAGAATATTGTACGAACCCATGCCCGAAGGTCCCCCAAAAGGACAGTGTATTGGGAAAGAAGGATTAGAAAAAATGTTGAATGAATATTATGAACTTCGGGGATGGGACGAAATGGGAATACCCAAGGAAACTACTTTGAGGAGATACGGTCTTTCCTAGACTGACCAACTTTGAAAGTATCTTCACAAAGCTTTGAATTGCTCTACAAAAGACTCTCAGAGAATACAGTGTCCCTCGGTAGGGAATATATGGCTTACGGGAAATTGCCGGCTTTCTGCCGGTCGACAAGGGTGGGGCATCGGGCGGCCGTCTTTCGGGTCATCCCCCGCGCAAGAAGCAAAATCCCTAATAGTGAGTTCTTGATCAAGAATAAAAGAATCATTATGCCGGTTGAAAGTCTAACATCCATGGAGATGACTTAGCTTCCGTTCCTTGGCAGTGGGGGGAATGCAATAGTAAACTCTGGTAGTAAACTGAATGGTTCTGCTTGGTTCCTTGGGGGCTGTGGCTCAGCAATGTACGGAAGCGGAGCAAGGCCTGTAAGTTGAGCCTGCTACCCGGAACACGTAAGGTGACTTGTCCTCATGAGCAGGAGAGCTATGAAGAGGTTAGCTGTCAAAAAATCGCTGTGCGTGGGGTGTCGAGTGTGTGAAATTGTATGTTCTGCTTACCATTCAGGAGAGTTTAACCCCAAAAGGGCACTTATGAGGGTTCCAACGGCACATCCTACGCCGAGTGCTCCAGTTTTCTGTAGACAATGCAACAATCCTCCTTGCATTGAGTCATGCGGGACAGGGGCTATCTTCATCGACGAAAAAAATAACTTTGTCATGCTTGATCAATCAAAGTGTAACGGCTGCGGCGAATGTCTGCCTGCTTGTCCGTTCAACGCAATTTTTCTGGATCCGGTAACCGGTCTTGCTCTAAAGTGTGACTTGTGCATAGAGCTCGATGAACGAAAATGTGTGGAATATTGCCCAACACGGGCGCTGGGGGTTAAGGAAAACAAGAAAGCAGCTGGAGCCGATATATGAAGATTCGTCTAGACAGAATAGGTGTATTGGAAGATATCATCTCTGCAAATACAGTCCTCACATTTCCCACAGACGATCTAACAGTGGGTGATCTCGTAGAAGCCATGAGTGAAAAACATAAGAAGACAGGTAAGGGTGAATTGCTTAGCAGGGGAGAACTCAAGGAAAGGTGTGTTATCTTGGTCAATGGGCGCAATATTAGATCGCTACGTGGCCTTCAGACTAGTTTGAGGGATGGAGATACGGTATTCTTCGCTGTGCCTGCAACTGGAGGTTAGCCTCTCACTTCAGAGGAATCTATCATCGGGAATGAAAATGTGAAAAGCGCTGAAGGAAAGTGATAAGGAAGCAGCACCAAAGTCTCTGTGAGAGATGTCAGGGTGACCCGTGAGACCCATGCGCACTAATCTATTCTTGTAATCGGCCTCTCGGGCCAAGCAGGAATACGCCAGCGTGTTCTCCTCTTCCAACCTTCCTTCTTGAGTCCGAATAGGAATGGAGACACCTAGGTTCTTGAAGCAGAGCACATCCTTGCGGTTTGCAACACACCTCACTTCACACAAGGAGCCTCGTTGTTAGAGACCCAAGAGTGCAGAAAAAAGGACCCACGCATGGCAACGCGTCCTTGCAGAGTTGATCCGGACGACTCGGGGCCACCTGCCCTGATAGGACTCGAACCAAAAATACCCAGAAACTCTTTTCTCCAAGAAGGATAAAAAGCATCTACCTGTTTATGTTATCCTTATCTGGGAGGAGGAAAAAGAAGATGATCCCCTTCTTCTTTTCACCAGTTTGAAGCCTACCAAAGACAGCCTCCAAGAGATTATCTTCATCTACAATAAAAGAAGCAGAATAGATACCCTCTTTGAGATCTTAAAGCAAAGTTTCGGTCTGGAGCGGATAATGGTGAGGCGATGGAAGGGGATGAGCATGTTGAGCCCTCCCTTCTGTAGAAGAGGGATTCTTTTGCTTCTCTCCCAATCCCACTTCTTTAGTCCCCTCCTTAAAGGAATCACCTACTTTTCCATGTCCTTGGCCAAATCGCATTTCGTAATTAGCATCTTTTTCTTACCAAGAATTCCCCAACATCGGTTTTTCGGGAAACTGGAGAGCGGGACTTGACAAAGTAGAAGTTGTCTTGTACTTTGGTATACAGTCTTCCAAATCGAGCCGAGAGATATATCCCGAGAAATACGTCAATAATCGGGTATCCATAGACTTTGGAAAAGGAGGTGCAGGTCAAAAGACAAAACATATTCCAAAAGAGCAAGTTCAGTTAGGAATTAAACGGAGGCAAAAATGTCGCAAG
Organism: uncultured Clostridia bacterium; assembly: GCA_964471775.1. Classification (GTDB taxonomy): domain Bacteria; phylum Aerophobota; class Aerophobia; order Aerophobales; family AE-B3A; genus SOJT01. The sequence goes on along the minus strand of CAYYHL010000006.1, from coordinate 208 downwards.
AGGTTGATTTGTCAGTAGATTATTGTGGTTTCAAGCTAAAAAACCCTATCTTGGCAGCCTCAGCTACACCTACCCATGATCCTATCTGCTGCAAGAAGGCAGCAGATGCCGGAGCGGGCGGAGTAGTTCTCAAAACTCTGTTCGCCAAAGAGGCAGCTCCCTCCTATAAGTTCGCTCGCCCAAGATTTACCCTTCTTAACTGGAATCC
>CAYYHL010000005.1:0-22081 GCA_964471775.1 uncultured Clostridia bacterium | reverse complement strand
AATGGCTTTCAAGACGCTCCAGGATAAATTCTCTATCACTGTCTACCTCCGTTAGCATAGAGAGAAAGTTTTCAGGTGAATGCTGGGATTTCAGAAACGACCCTCTTGTTATTCACTCGCACAGTTCTACTCTGAAACTGGAAACACCAAGGTCAAGATCAAGATCGGTCACCCTCGAGGCAGATAGGTCCAAATCATGTCTTTTATCTCACTTAGCAGGGCGTCTCTGTTTTGGTAATTCACTTCTAGCAGTCTGACATCCCCGCGGCTTTTTATCCCATCTATATAGCCAGTGCTATCTTTTTTTATTGTTGCTATCACACGACCGGTATTCAGTGCCTGGATAACTAGCTCCTTGAACTTCTTAGAAAATAGTTCCATCTTCCCAATTTCATCTATGATAATTAGCCCTTTGTTCAGCATGGCTTTTCGTACGGATTCTGCACCAAACTTCTCAAAACTATCAACATCGACGCCGTACTTTCCCACACGGTAAGGACCCCCTATGTTTACACTGGCCAGGATAGATCTATTTCCATCAAGTGTGGTTAGTGAAAAACCTGTCCTTTCTTTTCCTTTCCTTATCTCTTCTGTGTAAAAGCCATCTTTTGAAAGAGGTACTGAATCTACGAGCCTTTTTATGAGTGTGGTCTTGCCGACTCCAGGTCTACCAGTCAAAAGAATGTTCATATCCTCAGCTCACTCATTTGATCACTCCATAAGGCCAGTCAAGTACTCCACCAGTCAGGTTCTTCACATTCTTGAATCCAAGTTTTACGAGCTTCACAGCGGCCATGGCACTGCGGACGCCACTCCGACAATAGACTACTATTTCACTGACCGGGTCTAACTCCTGCCATCTTTTCTCTATCTCTCCTACCGGGAATAGTTTCGCACCGCTTATGTGACCCGCCTCGTATTCATGGGCTTCTCGGACGTCAAGAAGGATAAAGCTCTCTCCCGCATCTATCATGGCTTTGAGCTCATCCGGGCTGATATTGAGATAGTCCTCAGGAACGGTCTGGACAGGCACTTGAGAGTCCTTCTTGAGTTCCCCTTCCTCCAGGCATTTCTTTGGTACACAGCCGGCAAGGACAGCTCCTAGCACCAGAAGCGTAAGCAGACTGGCTGCTGAATGTTTTCTAAGCATTCCCAATGTCTGTACCCTCCTTCCAATTATGTTTTCCCTTAAGGCTTTCCCCCCGGATGCTTCCCGTTTTCATAAGCTTCCCCTACCCAGGTAGCGTAGATTGCTTTGTCGATTGTCCTCATCATGAATTGGGGGAGCACTGCTATAGAGGTAATGCGATTATAGCATGGCTGGCAGGGTTGGTCAAAATTACAGTTCTTTTGGCTACAACAGAGCAAAGATTTTTCGGAAAAAGGTCATGATGAGCCCTATTCCATTGCAATTTTTCCGCAGCTTCCTTAAATGGATGAGTGCAGGCGCCGAGGGGAAAGATAGACAGATTTCTTAGGATTTTTTTTGACGATCTGTATTTTTTGACTAAGATGGGAAAGCTTCTATATTTCCTGGACTTGGGGAAAAACCGGTCCGTAGATGAGAAGTCATTGTACCGACTATTTCTGAAGGGATACAAGATTATGAAGCTAAAGGAAAGAATACAGGATAGATTCCTTCCTACAGCAGCATCTTTGCTCTTTGCCTTTTTGATCTTACAAGTTACGGGGCATGCTGATGAAAATATTCCCTTCGCGGTGAAACAAGCCTTGGAGAGTGCCCGCTTACGAGACGTTGCCGGGCTGAAGTTGGTCCGCTACCGTCAAGCGCGTCTGGTCCAGAGCAACATCTACGACGCTATCTGGGAGTATGCTACCGACCCGCAGCTGCCTGAACGAAGTGACTGGCTGAGCGTGCATCTCTACTATTTTGCTCATATCAGTAAGACTGAAGATGAGTGGCGTGAACTCTCAAAACGAGATGAAGATATCTTTTTACGCCCCATCCTTCACGTTCATGAAGTAGATGGATATCCAACGGTGATAGTAACCGAAGAGCCGGAGGAGCTCACTGGAGGATTCTGGCAGGGTCCAGCCTACGTTGTCATGCAATTCGCCGGCAAGACCATTGCAAATTACTCCATCTATGATGATGCATTTCGCATTATCCATAAAACCATCAAGGACCACATAAGTCCCGGCAGCCTTAAGGTGCCAGGAGAAGTAACTGAAGAACTGAAAACGAAGGAAAAAGTAATCGAAGAAGTCCCCGAGGAGCAAAAAGAAGGTGTGGCGCCACATCATATTGCGGTTAGTGGGCATGATACAGTCACAATCAAGAAGGGTAAGGCGCAGTCTTTGGGGCAGATCTGGATCAAAAACAACAACCCTATAGCAGCGGAAGATGTAGTGGTGACGTTCAGCCGCAGTGAAAATGGAAGGATTGTATTTGAGAGTTCTGCTCAGCGGACTGCATACCTGGGGAAAATCCTACCTGGTGAAACAAAGGAAGTATTTGGTCTCCTACCACCACTGATTCGAGGTATCAGGGAAGGGAAAGATTCTATCGAATTTACCATAAACGGAAGCAATTTCACCAAGCCCTGGCACAGTCGAATGGACTTTGAGGTTGTCGCACTCTACCGCGAAGGTGGGAACGTACCTCTGGAGGGATTGCCACCAGGCGTGGTGGGGTGGAGGCTTACCCAGCATCAACTTTCAGAAGCAATACAATTGCAGATTCCGCAAGAGACATACATTGGGGGATTTGAACTGGAGTTTTCCGAATGGGGGGCACAGATTTCCCGAATTCCGGCACTTCTATCTGGCTTCTGGAAGGGCTTGGGCATTGTGGATTCCATAAGAAAGAATGGACTTGCCACCGCGATCAAAGAAATGGCAATTGAGGAGGGATTGAAGGAGCTCTCACCCGGCTTGGCGCGAGTGTATGCGGGAGGCCAGGTTCTTCTCGAGCTTGCCTCAAAAAACGCAAATGCCATAAGTATTGGGAGCGCGGCCGGTCAGGAAATTGCCAACTATTTTGATAGCGCAATTGAGCCCGCCTATCGTTTCCATGAATTGGTCGATAAAGGGGCCCTGCTGCCGCTCAGGATCACTGTTGTCAAGATACACGGATGGAACAGGGAGGTGCAGCTTTTCGAAAGTGGTCTTCGGTTTTTCTTCCTTAACGGTGCGGCATACTGGGAAGAATACGCCAAGTCTATGGTATATATCGAAGTAGATCTTTGCAGGACTCCACAAAGTGCGCAGGGTCTAAATCTTGAAGTAGATCCCCTTCCTATCGAGACTAGCTTAGGAGGCACCACGGTTTTGGAGCTTTCCTTGGAAAACCTCTCATCCTCGGAAAGAAAGGAAATCTATATTGAGGGTAATGTGCAAGAGACAGGATGGGACAGTATCGCGAAATTGAAGGTTGGAGGTGTCAATTTTATCGGTTTTTATGTCGAATCGCTTGGTCCGGGGGATGTTTGGACCTCATCGGTATCCATTTATGTTGACGGCATCAAGAAAGGATCAACCAAACTGATCATCGAGGTGAGTGAGGCAGGAAAGGAATCTCTGCGGTGGGAGATACCGCTTACGGTAAAGTGATATCCAGCCGGTGTTGAAAAGCCAAATCTCTCTCCTCTCCTTAAATGCCGAGATAAGCCTCTCTTATGTCACGTGACTCCTTTATTTCCTCAGCATTCCCTTCCGCTTTTATCCTGCCTTCGTGCAGGATATAGACGTAATCTGAGAGGCTAAGGGACACTTCAACACTTTGCTCTACTAGGAGTATTGTCAGCTCCATCTCGGCTTTCATCTTCTTAATAGCATCAAAAACCTCACCGACAAGCTTTGGAGCCAAACCTTGACTTGGCTCATCAAGCATTATCAGCTTCGGTCTCGTCATCAACCCCCGACCTATAGTCAGCATTTGCTGTTCTCCGCCACTCAACGACCCAGCCCTTTGCCTGGCCCGCTCTTTAAGGATAGGGAATAGAGAGTATACAAGAGCAAGCGTGTCAGCGACGTATTTGGTTGCCTGTTTGGGATAGGCTCCCATAGTCAAATTTTCGTGGGCACTCATATTAACAAACAGATGCCTTCCTTCAGGAACCAGTACCATGCCCATGTCCACTTTTTTGTGAGATCGCAGGTGGGTAACGTCTTTCCCCTCATAGGTAATTCTCCCTCCCCAGGGCTCCACTGAGCCCAAAATTGTCCTGAGAAGGGTTGTTTTCCCGGCCCCATTGGGTCCGAGCAGAACCGTTATCGACCCCTTTTTTACCTCCAGGCTGGGTTGCCACAACACCTGCATTGGTCCGTGTCCGGACTCAAGATTCTCAACCTCGAGCATTCTCCCTCTCCGCTCACCGGTGTCCTAGGTATACATCTATAACTCTTGGGTCGCTTAAAGCCTCCGCCGTAGGCGCATCAATCAACTTTAGGCCTCGGTGCATGACCAGCACTCTCTCAGCAAACCCGGTCACAGCCCGCATGATATGCTCCACCATAGAAACGATTGCTATGTTCTCCTGCTCCTTGATCTTATTCAAAAATCTTACCATTTGATCAATGTCCTTGGGATGCATTCCGGCCATGGCTTCGTCCATCAGGAGGAGCTTCGGCTTCATTGCCAGGGCACGGGCAATTTCCATCAATTTTTTCTCCACCGGAGTTAGCTTGGCGGCAACCTTTTCTTTTTGAGGATTCAGACCCACAACTTCAACATAATGGTCCGCTACGGCCAAAGAATCATCCACACTAACTTTCCCACTTAGCGTACCAAACAGAGCCCCAATAGCAACATTCTCCCTGACAGTGGCCGAACCAAAAGGTCTTGGGATCTGAAAAGTCCTACCTATCCCCATGGGTGCTCGCCTGTGTGCCGGTAGATTGGTAATATCTTTACCCTCAAAGACAACTTTCCCTTTTTCCGGTGGGTAAACACCGCTGATAACATTGTAAAGAGTTGTCTTCCCGCTGCCATTGGGGCCTACCACACCGATTGACTCCCCAGCCGAGATTTCCAGACTTATACCATTTACAGCTATCAAACCGCCAAACCTCTTGATTACATTTTCCACTTTCAATAATGCCATAATCTTTCCTATATGATGTACTTTTCTAGCGCTGTGCCTTTGACTCTCTGCTTCACTACGCCAATAATACCTTCTGGAAATGCAACGATAATGCCAATCACGATTGGTGCGAAAATGAGCAGTTGAAATCCGGGTACAATTACAGCAAGCCAATATTTTGAGAGCCCGTAGACGAGTCCTCCCACCACAGGACCGAGGAGGGTACCGACGCCACCAAGGAGAACCACTACTATACATTCCACCGTGTAGTGTATTACGAACACATCCGACGGGAATACATGAGTTAGTTTTAACCCCCAGGCCATAGCTCCCACCGAAGCCCCGAGCAGGCCACTAGTCAAAAAGGCAATTGTTTTGTACTTCGTCGTATTGATCCCCATCACCTTGGCCGCGTCCTCATCTTCCCTTACTGCAGTTAGCGCATAGCCAATTTTGCTCCTCATATAATACACATTCATAAAAGCAGCTACAGCAGCTATGATAAACACTGCGATATCGGCCCATAATGTTGTCAGTTGGATGGTCATCTCCCTTCCAAAAGCCTCTCTCAGTTCTTTCCAAAATATCATCCCTTCAGAGCCGCCCCATATTTTTGCTCCCTCTATAAGATGCCTGAGTCCCTCATTTATGCCTATGCAGGCGATGGCAAAGTATGCTCCCCTAAGTCTTAGGGCGATACCCGCTTCAAGCAGTGCCGACAAAGATGCCAGGAACAACCCAAGAAGGAGCCCTATGAATATGATACCTATCCCAAGGCCAGTCTGGTAGAACACGATTATACCTAAGGCCATTCCATAACTGCCCAAAGCTATGAAGGTTACATAGCCAAAATCTACATAACCTGTCATCCCCATAAATATGTTCCAAGACTGCCCTAGAGCACAATAAAAGGCAAGCAAAGCCACCATCTGCCACATACCTGGCATAGTGAAGCCGACCAGGAACAAAATGAGGTACGCAGCATACACAGGAATTAGCGGATAATACTTGGTTATGTCAATCTTCACTTACCCCCCCAAAGTCCAGTAGGTTTGAGCAGAAGGAGCAGAAACAGCATCCAAAAGGCTAAAGATACTGTCAAGGAGAAAGGAGCTACCCCAGGTATCTGCGCAAATAAAACGTAGGCACCGTTCTCTACGAGACCAAAAATCAACCCAGCGAAAAAAGCGCCGTAGGGGGAGGTTAGACCACCCAGCACGGCTATGACGAAAGCCTTCAGGGTGTAGGCTCCGCCCATGTAAGGGTTGATGCCCACTGGAATAAACATAGTGAGAAAGACGCCGCTCGTCACGGTTAAGCCGATCGCAACGGCGAAACTGAGAGCATAGATCCAACCTACATTAACCCCGCACACCCTCGCTCCTTCGCTGTCCTCGACCACTGCCCTCACCGCAGTTCCTGTCCTTGTCTTCCTGAACCATAGGTAAACAAACAAGGCTATGACTATACTCCCTATGAAGGCATACACTTTGGTCATGGGCATGACCGTCACGGCTAGGTCTATCCTCCCTGCGTTCCAGGTATAACCCCTGAACTCGGCGCCAAAAATAAGCCTAACAATTTCCTCCAGGAGAATACCCATGGCAAAGGTGGCGATGAGGGAGGTAAATTCGGGAGCTCTAACTAATCTCCGCATTACCGTATAAAAAAAGGCAAATCCCAATGCCATCCCTATAACCAGCGCCCCCGGTATTGCAGCAACTGGGGCCACGCCCCAGGTAGTTACTATGGCTAGTGTGATGAATGCCCCGACCATGATAAAAGATCCGTGCCCCACATTTATCACCCTCAGCACTCCAAATATCAGGCTCAAACCCATGGTCGCCACGCCATACACAGATCCCAGAGCCAGCCCATGGATCATATTTCCCGCTAACAGGGCCCAGATCATGGCCTCCCTCCTTACAAGCCTACTTGATTACCAGAAGAGCTTCGTCAAAATATAAGAATCCCCTCCCCCTGTATTAATTGCTATTAATACCACAGGCTCAGGGGGAGGAGATTCTAACAGGACAGATGCTCTCGCCGGCTCGAACCCAATCTATATCCACCTCTCATTTTGTCTGTGAGCAACCTCTCGCCCTTATTCAAGAAGGTTCCTTGCCTCCGGCTATCTACGGGAAATCAGGCTTGGGATACAAGACGTCTCCTACTTTGGCTTCAGGAGGCCAAACGATAATCCTCTCTCCATTTTGCCACTGCATGTCTACCATCAAATGTCCTATCTGGAGCCCTGTCTCATCAACGTCCCAACCTCCGTAGAACGACATGAACTCAAGCTCGCCAAGGCTGGATCGGACCTTGTCAGAATCGAGGCTATTGGCTATCTCTATCGCTTTTACTAGGGCCAGGATAGCCGCTCCAGCTTCAGCAGCGTGATAATCGGGCACCACTTCCTTTCCGAGAGCTTCCTTGAACAGCTCCACGAATTCATCCTGACTGGGACCGATCCAGTCTAGCCCAACCTTCCCAGCTCCTTCAGCAGAATATGTGACGCCGTATTCCCAGTGCGAAGGACCCATTACTCCCTCCGCCAAAGTGCCCAAAGCTTCATAATAGGCAGGTAAGGTAGCGGAAGCTACCAGCGATAAGGCTTTAACATTTATCTCCAAATCTCCCATCTGCTTGCAGAAAAGCTGACCATCCAGATAGTGTCCTCCACCTATTACTATTTCTGGCTTGGTTGCTTTCAGGTCGGAGAGCAGAGGAGTCAGGTCGGTTACTCCGGTAGGATAGGTCCTCTTGAAAACAACTTCAAAACCGAGCTTTTTGGCGTGCTCTTCCGCCCCTTTGAGAGTCATCCTGGCAAACTCAGAGTCCTCGTAAACCAGCGCAACTTCTTTCGCTGCGGGATCTACCTTATGAATCATATCGAGGGTTCCCACGTGATACCTGGTGCCCGGACCGATTGTCTGGACTATGTAATCGTATCCCTGCTGGAAGATTCGATCGCTCGCACCACCATGATCCATGTAAACTATACCATATTTTTCCGCCACAGGAGCTCCGGCTAGAGTCAGCCCTGAGCTATAAGGGGCCAAGACAAAGTTCACTTTCTCAACAGTGATTAGCCGTTCTAGCAAGCTTGTTACTGCTTCCTTTTTCGATTCACAATCGTAATAAATGTATTCCAGCGGGATTTTTTTCCCGGCTACATCAACGCCGCCGTAGACATCGTTAACCCACCTAACAATTCCTTTTATACCACCGTAGGCCTGTTCCCCTGCCTTGGCATACTTTCCCGAGAGACATACGGAGTGGCCAACTACGATCTTTTCAGGGTCTGACGCGAATGCCGCTGCGCCACAACCCAGGCCCAGGAGAAACACCAAAACTAGCACTGAACCAACAATTGTTACAAGCCGCTTGTTCCTCATAATAATCCCTCCTTGCCTTTGGTTCCTCAGCCTGACTAAGAATAGGTTTCAATCGAGTTAACTTTTCACCTCCTTTTGGTCTTATTTTTGACCCTCTCTTTCAAAGAGACCCCAGGTCTCTACCTACCGTCGACACCTCTCTTTCCATAATCTGCCAGAGAGTATCCTTTCGTGGGCAAGCTAAACCAGGGCTGTAGGATTTTTGGATTTTGCTACTAGCAGGAAAGTTATAAGGAGTCAAACCCCTGCCTTCCAGGGTCCGATTCCAATAAGACCTAGGTTAAGGAAGCGAAAAAGACTGGTGATGACAAATAGTATAATCAAAAACGCTTATGGCGCAAGTATAATGAGAAAACCTCGGGAAATGTTTTGGCTATGGTTCGAGCATACTAAATCCTGCTGCGTTGTCTTTGCGATGTGCAGCGCTCTCTTTAATCTCAAGAACTATAGCTTCTCCAAGCTTCCACACTTCAATACCGGGACGAATACATCCGGACCTCGTCTTTCCCTCCCGTCCAAGTGCGGCATGCATGTGAAGTCTGGGGTTCCCATCAGTGCCGGGGAAGATAGTTCCCACTGCACAGATCTCATGAATGCCCTTGAGGCCAAAAATCATAGGAACCACCGGCATTGATTCACCGTCTTTAGGCCCAACAACAATGTTTCCTTCGCCTCTAATCCCTCCCACAAGAATACACATGGCACGAAACACATTGTTTTTTCGGGCAAAGGATTCAATTGCCTCAGGCAGTTTATCCCCATCTTCCAATCTTACCACGAATATTCTGCCAACCTTTCCTTCAGTGTATCTCATTTCATTCTTCCCGATTCCCAGATTCTCTTTTTTTCAAAGTACGCGGACGGTTGTGCACAAAGGCGTTATTCTATTTCCTGAGACGCTGGACTGCACCCGTTGACGAGGGCCTTCGCAGAGAACAGTACTACAGGAGAGCCTCATAGGGCAAGCTGAGATACGGCTCGCTTGAGTATCGATATTGCTTGAAGAATATCTTGTCGGCTCACATCCAGATGGGTCACAGCCCGGAAATAGTCATTTCCAACCTGGTGAACCAGAACACCATTCTCTCTCAGCTCGTCTTTGAGACTTCCTGGGTTCAATTTTCCTTCTGCGACTCTGAAATATACAATATTTGTTTCTACATTCTTCGGGTTTATTCGGAAACAATCGAGCTGTGCTATTGCTTTTGCCAGGAGTTTTGCATTCGCATGGTCCTCTGCCAGTCTATCTACATGCTGATCCAGAGCGTAAATTCCCGCCGCAGCCAGATATCCGGTCTGCCTCATCCCACCTCCGAGCATTTTTCTGAACCGGCGTATGCGTCTGACGAAATCTCTCTTTCCGGCAACCACTGATCCTACCGGAGCACCCAGGCCCTTGGAGAGGCAAAGTGAAGTTGAGTCGACATACCTGGTGTATTCCTTGGGGTCTATTCCCAAGGCAACAGAGGCATTTAGCAGCCTTGCTCCATCCATATGAAGACGGAGATTGTAATCCTTAGCGACACGGGAAATCTCTCTAACCAGATCTGGAGGATAGATAGACCCACCACCCCTGTTATGAGTATTCTCAATCCAGATAAGACTGGTCACCGGGTGGTGATAGTTACTGGGATCCCGGATAGCCTGTTCTATCTTCAAAGGATCAAGAATTCCCCTATTGCCTTCCAGAAGAAAGAACTGCACCCCTGATATGGCTGCTCCGCCTGCGCCTTCATTGAGGAACGCATGAGAGTTCCTATCCAGGATTACCTCATCCCCTGGCTGGGTGTGAGCTCTAAGGCTGAGTTGATTGGCCATGGTCCCCGAAGCAACAAAGATAGAGTCTTCTTTCCCCAGGAGCTTTGCTACCTTCTCCTCAAGATAATTGGTCGTAGGATCCTCGCCGTAGACATCATCACCTACCTCAGCCTTGAACATGGCCTCAAGCATTCCTGTTGTGGGTTTAGTTACAGTGTCACTGCGAAGATCAATCATCTTTGCCATTTGGGCACCAATTTTCCTTATAGCAGTTTGCGAAATCTATTCTAGCTGGAAAGTGGGCCGTGTCAAAAGGACAGAACTCAAATCAACGCTAGCAAGGTCTTTGACTTGAGCGAGGAGGGATGGTATCATACGCCCTAAATAATGGAGCGGCCACTATGGATGTGATGGTCTTGGGACGAGATACTCCTGCATCTAAATGAGAATTCGATGTAGCTATGGGAAAAATGTCAAAGATAGACAAAGGTGGCAATTGGAAGCTATTTGTCTTGGCTTGCTGGGGTATGCTCAGTGTAGGAATGGTATTTGGTTCACTGGGTCCTCTTTTGGTTCCCATGTCGGATACCTTTCGTCTGAGAATAGCTCAAGTGGGATTGCCAATTGTATGTAATTCGGCCGGCTTTCTCAGTGCAGCTATCCTTCTCGCTTTTCTTTGGAAAGTGCATAGGGTGCGAATATTCTTAATTGCCCCCTCCTTGGTGGCTTCATTGGCTCTGGCAAGCATTGGCCTGGTTCGAACTACCTTGTTGCTCCTGGCAGCTCTGTTCTTTGTCGGCATCAGCCAAGGACTGTTGCATACTAGCCTAGACTGCTTCTTTTCCGAGATTTCAGGTGAGCAAAGAACAAGACGGTTGAATTGGCTCCATGTCTTTTACGGCATTGGAGCCATTACTGGCCCCCTACTGGTAGCTATTGTACTGACCTTCAGTGACAAGTGGCGTCTGGTCTATGTTCTCATGGGACTACTCAGCTTTCCGCTGCCTATACTGTTTTGGAGAACCACCCTCTACCAGAGGAGTATTTCCTTCAGTCCAACATTGACTCCTGCTGGAAAGGAACTGACAAGACCCATAGTTTCACCACTTTTCTGGCTTGGGGCGTTGGCTATGCTTCTTTATGTGGGAATTGAGGTATCGTTTGGTTCATGGACACCTGTATTTCTGACCAGGGTAAGACACCTCTCTATCGTTTCCGCCAGCTACACCATCTCAGTTTTCTGGCTCAGCATAGTGGTGGGTAGGTTCTTGTTTGGCACCTTTTTTCATAAGACCAATCTGTCTCTTTCGTTGGTGGTTGGCACTCTTGCCGCAGCCCTATTCAGTGCTTTAACCTTTGTGCTGAAGGGGCACATTCCAATGATACTGCTCATAGCCTTGTCCGGCCTCTCGATCTCCTGGTTCTATCCTAGCGTAATTGCTCTGGGAGCCAACACTTTTCCGGAGCACATCGGATTCATGACCGGCACCCTTGCTGCTGGTGGAATCAGCGGCTCCATGCTTTTTCCTTGGCTAATTGGTCCTGTGTCTGAAGCCCTCGGTCTTGAGAGGAGCGTCTTTCTAGTTCCTCTGCTGTGTATTGCGCTGGCAGGTATCTTTACTTGTTATGCTCTTTCCCTGCTGCGCACAAAGCCATGAGAAAGTGGTCCGCCTCCGGACAGGGGACTTTCTCATAATCTCACTTGACACTCGTCTTTTCGGGTGTCATACTTATTCGTAGAAAAAACAGGTTCCTGTCAACGAATGAATTAAAGTAACCTATGTTGGGCGTGACGAGGGAATAAGCTTTATTCTACACTACGGGGAGGCTTTAGAAGTGTATGCCAAAGTTGACGACGAGGCGCTGAAGTTCCTGACCGATCTATTTGGCAGAGATGAAGTTTTGGTTGATCCCGATCTTCTGGAGAAGTACACCCATGACGAGGTTTCAGGCCTAAAGGCCGAGCCGGAGGTAGTCGTCAGAGCAACAACGGTGCACCAGATCTCAAAACTCATGAATTTTGCCAGTGAGAAAAATATTCCTGTAACCCCTCGGGGCGCTGGATATGGTCTCTCTGGTGGAGCGGTTCCTATCTATGGGGGGATAGTTCTCTCACTGGAAAAGATGGACCGTATTCTTGAGATCGATAAGAAGAACCTTATGATAACTGTTGAACCAGGTGTCATAACGGGGAAGATCCATGAAGCCGTGGAGAAAGAAGGACTCTTCTATCCGCCGGATCCGGCCAGCCTTGATTCCTGCTCCATCGGCGGTAACATAGCAGAGTGTGCCGGGGGACCGAGGGCCATTAAGTACGGAGTGACCAAGGAATATGTCTGCGGGCTGGAAGCTGTTCTCCCTTCGGGGGAGATCATTCAATTGGGTGGAAAACTTGTCAAAAACGTCACCGGGTATGATCTAATTCAGCTTCTCATCGGCTCCGAGGGCACCTTGGCCATCATAACCAGGATAATCCTTCGTCTCATTCCTCTTCCCAGAGTAACCATAGACCTATTGGTGGCCTTCAACGAGTTTCAAGCTGCCGCGGATACCGTCTCAGCCATTATTGAACGACAGATACTGCCTGCATCCATTGAATTTATGGAGCAAGACTCTCTCATCGCCTGCGAGAAATACCTGAAAAAGGAACTTCCTCTGCATGATGCTGCAGCATTTCTACTGATAAAACTGGACGGAAATCGGAAGGAGGATGTCGAAACCCTCTGTGAGAGTGTCGGTGAGGTCTGTTTTGAAAACGATGCTGTTGATGTTTTGGTTGCTGACGACCGTCCCACTCAGGAGAGGCTATGGGAAGGCAGGCGGGTCATCGTTGACGCGCTGAAGGAGAGGAGCCCGGTCAATCACATGGAAGACGTCGTTGTTCCCCGAGCCCGGATAAGCGATTTCCTGCGAGAGATAAGAAAACTGCAGGAAAAATACGAGTATCCAATCATCTGTTTCGGCCATTCAGGTGACGGAAATGTTCACGTTAACGTCCTCAAGGAGGATCGTCCTGAGGATAAATGGAAGGGGACTATTCCTAAGATCAGTGAGGAGATTTTCGATATTGCTCTTGCCCTGGGTGGGCAGATAACCGGAGAGCATGGAGTTGGTGCCACCAGGAGGCAATACCTCGAGAAAGCAGTCGGTCCCAAAACGGTCCAGTTCTTCCGGGGAATCAAACAGCTCTTCGACCCCAGCAACATCCTCAATCCGGGAAAAATCTTCCCCCCGCGAAGGTAGTAACCGGATATTGCTACAAGATATCCCTTAAGTTTTCTTGTCGGTATACTCCCTCATATTCTCCGTAAATCCACTTCGATATACAGCTCTTCTCCTCCCTCAACGTGAACGTCTTCCAGGTAGGCCCTGTAGCGCTCTTTGATTATCACCACCTGGTGCCATCCTGCGTCTATGTCGGTTATGGTGAGAGGAGTAGTTCCCCTTTCTACTCCATCTACAAATACTCTTGCATGACGGGGTGACGAATTAACAGAGATGGAGCCCATTCTTGGAATGGGTTCCAGCGTCGCAAATACCCTCTTGGTAACATTGGACCTGACCCCGATTGCCTGTGACCAATCGTAGTAGCCCTCCTTGGTGACTTTTATCTGATACTCCCCTACCCTAACATCGCGAATAGTCAGGGGAGTCCTTCCTCGGTATTCACCATCCAGAAATACTCTTGCATGAGAAGGTGAGGAGGTAACAGAGATAGAGCCAGTTCTTGGGATACGATCTAGTCTGGCAAGTACCGTGGTGGTGCGGTTGGATTTAACCGTGACAGTTTCTGACCAATCGTAATAATCATCCTTGGTAACCTTTATCTGGTGCTCTCCTACTGTCACATCGCCGATAGTAATAGGGGTTCTTCCCCGGTAGGTACCATCCAGAAATACTCTTGCACGAGAAGGATCTGAAGTGACTTTGATTTTCCCGTAACGCGGCATCCTCTTTGTTACTGTGTAGGTGCAGGTGTCCGTAGCTCGATCGGCGCGAGGGATCGGTCTAATCCTTTCCTGAAGCTTAGAGGTAAACTGCTTCATTGACTCACCGATGATGGGAAAGGGGGCTCCCTTCCTCAGGGTCTCCTTTGGGGTGAAATGCCAGGAAGTAAGGGTTGCCACCGCTCTAATAGTCCCCTTGCCAGTGGGAGGGGTTACCGCAAATTCAAAATCGTCATCTTCAGCAGGAATAGCGTGGACTATGTCGGCCTCAATGAAGTTGTCTGTTCGATATCGGTTGGGAAATATAAGTTTTACCCGACCCGCAGGGCTGACGTCAAAGAGGTTGAGGTAGCAGTCCCTGCTGGACCTGAAATACACAATCAGCTTATCACCTATGGTGTATGTTCCCCCACATCCTTTGTCCACCCAGATATCAATCTTGAATGTGGGCCTTACGATTATCTTCTCCCTCTCAAACCCCGGTCGCACATCGGCCAGGGCAGATGAGAAAGCTCCAAGAGCCAACAGCACACTCATCGCCACAAGTATCATCTTTTTGCCCTTCAACATATTCCTCCTCCTACAAGGTGTTCTAGTAGGAAAGTGCAGGATCTTTGCTCAGCTCATGATGAGCTCGCTTCCCCTTTTACATATTAGACCTGGCGAAGGAGAAAATGTTCCCTGTGGAATGACACTATCGCCTTGCACAGATCCTTACCTTTTATTTACCCTGGGTGCTCGGGGGGGTGAGGCTCTCCGCCCAGAAGATAACGGAGAGCTACTCGTTTGAGCGGCGAGCCAGGTTCCGGGTAGGCAAAGGTAGAGATCTACCACGAGCTTTCTGCATCTTTGTACACAGCTCTAGCAGCTTGAGAACCTACTGCCCGATCATCGGCAATGTCGTACTTTTCAAATACCTCTCCAATAGCGTTGAGGAGCCTGTACACTTCGTCTTCTGTTGAAGAGTGGCCCATGAGCCCAATCCTCCAGATTTTGCCACCGAATTCTCCCAGGCCCCCACCAATCTCAATATTGTAACCCGACCTTATTTCTCCACGAAGCCTGCCTTCCTCTGCTCCGTCAGGAAGGAAGACGGCATGAAGCATAGGAAGTCTTTCATCCCGGTTCCTCACCACATACTTGAAATTCAATGCTTCAAGCCCAGCCTGAAGCGCTGCCGCATTTCTTCTATGACGCTGGAATCTTGCATCAACTCCCTCTTTTAGAACTAACCTCACCCCTTCGTGAAAGCCATAAATCATATTTATTGGAGCGGTATGATGGTACTTTCTTTGATGTCCCTCATTCCAGTACTGCTCTATCACCCCCAAATCAAAATAGAAGCTTCGCACCCTTCTTCTTCGAACCTTTTCCATGGCTCTTTCATTGAAGGTAACGGGGGAAAGTCCCGGCGGCACACTCAGGCATTTTTGGCTTCCACTGTAGGCAGCGTCGATTCTCCACTCATCTATCTTTACTTCTGTTCCCCCCAAGGATGTTACTGTATCAACTAAAAATAGCGCACCATTTTCGCGAACTATCTCACCAATTTCTCCCATATGCCCCTGAAGAGTACCGGTAGATGTTTCCGCATGCACCAGGAAAAGCACCTGACACCTTTTTCCAGAAAATGCCTCCCTCACCTCATCAGGGGTGACCACAGTTCCCCATTCCAGGTCAATAGGTACAACTTCGCCGCCATACCGAGATACTATTTCCGCAATCCTTTCTCCAAAGAATCCGTTTCTCACGACTACTATTCTATCCTGAGCTTCAACAAGATTCGCTACCAGAGTCTCCATGCCAGAGGTTCCCGTACCGGAAACGGGAATGGTCATTCGATTATTGGTTTGATACAGTGTTCTCAGCATGGCTTGAGTTTCGTCCATTATTTTGATGAATTCTGGGTCCAGGTGCCCGAGAGTAGTAACCGACATTGCCCTCATAACCTCCTCTGGCACATCGCTCGGCCCAGGCCCGTGCAGGTGTATCCGTAAACTGCGCTTATACGTTGGCTCGACTTTCATTTTTCCTCCTCCTGGCATCTTTTGCTAGATCCTACCCCATGTCACTGAGTTCCGGCCGCTGCACTCTTTTCCCGACAGGTGTCTGAGTCCTTGAATTTTACCAACACTATTGCTTCTACTTTTTCTCAGCATTTCATATTTCGTCGTTCCTGTCTGCGGGGAGTACCGAGAAAATCCCGAGTCGTATTGTAACAGATAATGGGTGGGCTGTAAACGTGCGCCAAAATCCTGGGCCTTCACAAATGATACCAATATAGTATCATTACTCAGGCACTAGACATGAAGCTAGTTACCAGGAATACCGATTATGCGGTCAGGGCGCTTTGTTTCATGGCTGAGTGTAGGGAAAAGATAATTTCTGTTTCTGAGTTAGCTAGAGAACTGAAAATCCCGAGCCCGTTTACTTCATGCGGCTACCAGCCTGATTGAGAGAATAAATAGAAAAAAAGAGAATATCGAAGTCCAAGGAAGAAGAAAGGAGTATAGGATGAAAGAGAAAGTGGAGTCTGCCCTCAACAAAATAAGACCCTCGCTTAGGGCCGATGGCGGAGATGTCGAGTTGGTAGAGATCAGTTCTGACGGAATAGTGAAAGTAAGGTTAACTGGTGCCTGTGGAGGCTGCCCAATGAGTCAGATGACTATGAAAATGGGGATAGAGAAGATAATAAAAGGAGAAGTCCCAGGAATAAAGGAGGTTATTGCTGTATAGACAAACCTCCCGCTCAAGCACAACAAAAACGCTGCCTTTGCGCGAGAGAGAATATTTTTCAAAAGAGGTGAAAAGATGAAAAGTGTAAAAAGGACAAGAACGGAAAAGAGTCTCCTTGCATCTTTTGCAGGGGAATCTCAAGCAAGAAATCGCTACACATATTTTGCGTCTGTTGCAAAAAAGGCGGGCTACGAGCAGATAGCGGCTATATTCTTGGAGACGGCTGGTAACGAAAAGGAACACGCTGAGAGGTTTTTCAAATTCCTGGAAGGCGGGGATGTAGAGATTACAGCCGCGTATCCGGCAGGCGTAATAGCAGATACTGCGGCAAACCTTGAAGCTGCAGCAGAAGGAGAGAAGCTTGAGTGGACAAAACTCTACACGGATGCAGAAGGAATAGCACGAGAGGAGGGTTTTACAGAAATAGCTAATGTATTCAAGGAAATAGCAGAGGTAGAAGAGCAGCATGAAATACGATACAGAAAATTGCTTCTGAATGTAAAGGAGGGAAAAGTATTCAAAAAAGACAGTGTAGTTAAATGGAAATGCCGCAACTGCGGATATGTGCACGAGGGCAAAGAGGCACCAGAGGAATGTCCGGCCTGTGCTCATTCCCGGGCTTTTTACGAGCTTCTTTGCGAGAATTACTGATCCATAAAAGGGAGGAGTAGCTATGGCCAATATATTCTCAGGAAGTGAGATAGTACAATTGGGAATTGAGATTGAGAAAAATGGTAAAGACTTCTATGACGTATTGGTCAGACAATCAAAAAACAGAAAGGTGAGAGGGGTATTCGAGTATTTGGCGGGTGAGGAGCAAAAACACATAGCTACATTTCAAAAGATACTGGACAAGCTGGAAAAATACCAGCCGCCCGAGTCATACCCGGGAGAGTATTTTGCATATATGAATGCCCTGGCCGGTGATTACGTGTTTACCCAAAAAAATAAGGGCAAGGAGATAGCCAGAAGGATAACTGGTGACAAAGAAGCCGTCGATACGGGTGTAGGATTCGAAAAAGATTCTATTCTTTTCTATGAAGGAATGAAAAAGGTGGTACCGGAACACGATCATAAAGTACTCGATGAGCTGATTGGGCAGGAACAAAAGCACCTGCGGCAGCTGTCCGATCTAGGAAAGGCTCTGTGATTTTTGAGGGGAAGGAGCCGCTATATAGCTGAGTCCCGCCTAGGGGAATCTCGAAAATGAAAAGGGAAGACTTCGAAACCTTAGTTCTTGAGGAACTGGAGAACGTACCTGAAGAGTTCAGAAGAAAAATGCAGAACGTGGAAATTCTCGTGGAGGATCAGTCCTCCCCCTCTTCTCTCCTGGGCCTATACCAAGGTATTCCCTTCTCAAAGAGGGGCATATACTATAGTGCGGTTCTACCTGATAAAATAGTCCTATATCAGAAACCGATCGAATCTATGTGTAGAACCCGCCAGGATATCAAAAGAGCGGTTAGACAAGTGATAGTCCATGAGATAGGCCATTACTTTGGACTGAGTGAAAATGACCTATCCTGAAAAGGATCAAAATATTCGCCGGAGACCTTGACATTCCCCGGCGAAATTCGACGACATTCTATTAAGAGGAGGCAGCACCTAGGCTAGGGCAGCTGCAGGGTGCGCTTTCTCTTTTTTGACAAAGACAATGGAGTTATCTTTAAGATCAGCTACCACTGTATCTCCTCGTTTGAGGGTCCCTCGAAGGATTTCCTCGGATAACGGGTTCT
This sequence comes from uncultured Clostridia bacterium, assembly GCA_964471775.1. GTDB lineage: Bacteria > Aerophobota > Aerophobia > Aerophobales > AE-B3A > SOJT01. Next base: position 3,461 of record CAYYHL010000005.1, on the reverse strand, counting down.
CAATGAGCCTCTGAATGGCGCGTCTTAAGGGACGAGCCCCAAAGTCAGGGTCATATCCTTCCTCAGCGATTCGTCTTTTTGCCCTATCAGTTATCTCAAAGTTTATTCTGCTCTCAGCAAGGGTTTTAGTCTCCTCTTCCATCATTATATCTACGATCCTGGCCATATCATCTCTGGTCAATGAGTGGAACACGATTACTTCGTCCAGGCGGTTTAGAAACTCCGGACGGAAGTGTCTTTTGAGGGCGGAGGTGACCTTTTCTCTTATCTCTTCATAAGAAAGAGCTTCTTTTTCCCCTGGGGAGAATCCCAGCTTGGAGTCCGCGGTGATCTCTCTGGCTCCAAGATTAGAAGTCATAATGAGGATGGTATTCCGAAAATCTACCGTATGACCCAGGTTGTCAGACAGTCTGCCGTCTTCCATCATCTGCAGCAATACATTGAATACGTCAGGATGGGCTTTTTCTATCTCGTCCAGGAGGACAACCGAATAGGGATTTCTCCTAATCTTTTCTGTCAGCTCCCCTCCTTCCTGGTATCCAACATATCCCGGAGGAGCGCCGGTAAGACGGGAAACACTAAACCTTTCCATATACTCCGACATATCCAGTCTAACTATGGCCTCCTCACTTCCAAAGAGAAACTGAGCCAGCGATCTTGCCAGCTGTGTCTTCCCCACCCCGGTAGGACCAAGAAACATGAAGCAGCCAATGGGCCTCTTCATGTTCTTGACCCCTGCTCTGGCTCTTCGAATGGACTGAGAGATAATTCTAACTGCCTCATTCTGCCCCACTATCCTTCTGTGTAGCTCCTTCTCCATATTGAGAAGTTTAGAGGTTTCGGTTCTGGTCATCTCAACCACCGGGATACCAGTCCAGCTAGAAACAATGTAAGCTACATCTTCCGGACTTACCTTGGGAGTGGACTCTTTTTTGTCTGAACTTTTTCTCATCTTCTCTTTGAGCTCACCTTCCCGTTTCTTCAGAGTCGCTGCTTTTTCAAATTCCTCGTTCTCCACCGCCTTCTGCTTTTCCCCTCTTATCCTTTCCAGTTCTTCTTTTATCCTATCCGTATTCAGCGAGGTTGAAGTCTTTCCAATTTTAGTCCTGGCTGCTGCCTCGTCCATGACGTCAATGGCCTTGTCGGGAAGGAACCTTTCCTTGATATAGCGGTCTGAGAGCCTTGCTGCTGCCTCGATAGCTTCTCGGGTTATTTTTACCCCATGGTGCTCCTCATATCTTTGTCTCAAACCTTCCAGAATTTCGACTGTCTCCTCCACTGTTGGCTCTCCCACAGTAACTGGCTGAAATCTTCTTTCTAGAGCCTTGTCCTTCTCCACATACTTTCGGTACTCATCCAGAGTAGTCGCTCCGATACATTGGATTTCGCCTTTAGCTAGAGAAGGCTTGAGAATATTGGAAGCATCAATGCCTCCCTCAGCTGCTCCTGCTCCCACCAAGGTGTGAAGCTCGTCTACAAAGAGAATTACGTCCCCGGAGGATGCTACCTCTGAGATAGCTTTCTGGATTCTTTTTTCAAATTCCCCCCGGTACTTGGTTCCTGCTACTGCTCCCCCCAGAGAAAGGGAGAGAAGCCTTTTCCCTTTGAGATTGTCTGGAACTTGCCCCTGCACAATCTTTTGAGCTAAACCCTCCACCACGGCAGTTTTTCCCACTCCTGCCTCACCGATGAGCACCGGATTGTTCTTGGTCTTGCGAGATAGAATGTGAATCATTCTCTCAGCTTCTCTCTCTCTTCCAATTACGGGGTCGAGCTTTCCTTCTCGAGCGAGCTTGGTAAGATCCTGACTAAGCTTATCCAGGACTGGGGTTCTGGTAGGCTTCGAAGATCCCTGGGGATCGCCATCTTCCAGAGTCGAAACCTCTTCCCTCAAGGAGTTAGGATCCAAGCCTGATGCAGCCAGGGCACGTGAGGCAGCTCCCGGTACCTGAACCAATCCTATGAGAATATCAGCTGTACCTATGTAATTTCTTTCTCCCCTCTTGGCTTCTAGAGCAGCTATTTCAAAGACTTTTCTGGCTTCCAGAGTGAGAGGGGTCTCGTCAAACAGAGATCTTCCCTCTCCCTGAGCTGGATCAGCCTCCAGAGTTCTTTGAAGAATTTGTGTGTCCGCTCCCGAATTCTCGAAAACTCTTGATAGATCAGCATCTTCAAGAAAAGCCAGAAGCAGATGCCCGCTGCTGATATGTGAATATCCCGATCTTCCCGCTTTTTCCTGCGCAAGAAGAAGGATTTTTCTTGCCTTATCAGACAATCTTTCAAACATTTTTTCTCCTTTCATTCATTCAGGAATTTCTTTGCTTGACCTATTTTACTTATAGGCCTTTTCCCTCGAAAAAAGACACGAGATCTTCCGTCTCTTCGTCCAGTCTTGCTGCCCGGATAAAGGATCGGATGCCCCGCACTAAAAACTCTCTTTCTTCCCCATCCATGCGAGAGATAAGATCATTGAACCTTTTCAACCTCTCTTTCTCCAAATCCCGAATCAAACCTTTTCCTGTTCTGGTAAGATGAATTTCAACACTGCGTCCGTCAGAGCTGTCTTTCAGTTTGACCACCCACCCTTTTTCTGCCAGTACATCCACCATGTTGGTTGCCGAGGGACAGGTAATGGAAAGGCCTCCAGCTAACTCTCCCATACGGCAGCCTTGATGGTACGATATATAAGAGAGCGTTCGAACAACGGAGAAGGTGGGCCTCTCCCGAAGGGAAGAAATAGCTGACCATGTCACCTCTTCCAGGACTCTCTTAATAACCGTCAGAAGCCTTATCTCCTCACCTATCATAGCACTTCTCGAATTTATTTAGTTAGCCTAAATAAATAGCACAAAAAAATAAAATGTCAAGCCCCCCAGGTATTTTGTGCGCTAAGATACAGGGTAATCCTGTGTAGGTAAGATTGGTTGAGGTAATCAGCAATCACCACTGAGTCAGCCGTGCTCCCCAATAGTATGGAGGAGCGATCTCTCTAAGGTAAGAGGAAGTATGGAGGAAGGTAGTGGCTCAAGAGAGAATTCCTTAGCCCCTAAGGTTCCATTTTTTCTTAAGCTCCTTGAGCTTAGTCATTAGCTCAGATTCCAGGGAAGGTGAATCCATGAGGATAGGAGATAGCTCTTTCAAGGTATCCTGGGTGGTCTGATCCAGCCAGGCCCCCATTCCCATCTTTCTAATTTGTGCAATTTCCTCATTCTTCTTGCCAGGTGAGAGCCCTAGCCCACTCTTTCCTCTGCTCATAGCTCTCCTTGCTCTTCGGGGTAGATACCTGCCAATGGTATCTTTTACCACTGCGGAGTACTCGTTTATGATCTGTTCAATGTCTTTTGGTTCCAGCTCTGTCCTTTTTCTCCAGAAAGGCATGCAATCCTCCTTTGAGTCCCTGGGGCATCAAAACTTTCTACTTCACCCCCTGGTTAGCGCCGCCTATGGCGAGTCGTGTATAT
>CAYYHL010000004.1:0-24993 GCA_964471775.1 uncultured Clostridia bacterium | reverse complement strand
ATACACTCTTTGTCTTTGATATTATCAAGCCGTATCGAGGGAAAACCTCTGATGGAAGGAAGATATACACTCCTGAGGATCTCTACCATAACGCAGACCTGGTAACCTATCCTTCCAATTTTGAAGGCTTTGGCAATGCCTTTCTTGAGGCTATATACTTTCAAAAGCCAATTGTAGTTAACAACTATTCTGTATATGCTGTCGATATTAAACCCAAAGGGTTTAAGGTTATTGAACTGGATGATTATGTTGATTCCGAAGCGCTTCAGCTCACTAGAAAAGTCCTTCAAGATCCTCTCCTGGCAAAAGAGATGGTTGAGCACAACTATGAGCTGGGGAGAAGATACTACTCTTATTCTGTCCTGAAGCAAAAACTCAAGATTCTGCTATCTAACTGTTTTGGTGTATGAAAAGAGCATTTCTAACCAAAAGTTCTGCTTCCAAGTTGGGGAATTTCTCTTTTTGACGCCACTCACTTTTCAGCTAGGATGAAAAGGAGCTCTTTGTAGTTCCCTGTCAAAAGAAGAGGCAGTGATGATGAAAAAGATACTGGGGCACGTAAGTCCTGTCGCTCTTGAGCGGGTAGGCGTCGCCGACGCTCTTACTGAAACTTCCTTAGATCTTGAGTCTTTGTGAGGTGGTTATGAGAGTGGGAGATATTGTTGAAGTGGCGAGCTATGCCCTCAGGCAAAAAGAAAGAAGGTGAAAAAAGTGAAGGCTGTGGTGAAAGCTAGAAGAGGTAAAGGGAATATAGAGATCTGGGACGTTGAAGAGCCCAGGGTTGAACCTGGTGCGGTGAAAATTGAAGTTAAAGCAGCAGGGATCTGTGGAACTGATATCCACATTTACTATGACGAATTTATGTTCAATCCTCCGGTTATTCTAGGTCATGAGTTTTGTGGTGTGGTAAAAGAAGTTGGAGAAAATGTTGCCGAATTCAAAGCAGGTGACAGAGTAACCTCGGAAACAGCCGGTAGGGTTTGTGGGACATGTATGTTTTGTAGGACGGGGAACCATAACCTTTGTCCGGAGCGTTTAGGCTTGGGTTCCGGAGTAAATGGAGCGTTTACCAAGTTTTGTGTGGTTAGAAAGGAGATAGTCCACCCCCTTCCTGATAATGTGGATTTTGAGTCAGGCGCCCTTTGTGAACCACTTTCCTGTGCGGTTAACGGAATAGTTGAGCAAACCGGTATCCAATCAGGTGATGCTGTTGTAGTTATAGGACCTGGCCCCCTGGGACTTTTGTCTTCGCAAATTAGCAAAGTAGAGGGAGGGTACGTTATTGTTTTGGGACTGTCTGCTGATAAGGAGAGGCTTGCCTTAGCAGAGAAGCTGGGAGCTGATGTTATAGTGACCATTGATAAGGAGAATCCGGAAGAGATTGTCAAACATCTGACTGAAGGATATGGAGCAGATGTTGTGCTGGAGTGTTCTGGATCCTCCGCCGGGGCACAACTAGGTTTGAAGCTGGTAAGAAAAAGAGGCAAATTCACTCAAATGGGGCTTTTTGGCAAACCAATTGAAATAGACTTTGAGCAAATTGCCTATAAGGAGCTGAAGGTAACAGGATTTTTTAGCCAAAAATGGACTGCCTGGGAAAAGGCTCTTCAGCTACTCGAGCAGAGAAAAGTACAAACAAAGCCACTGGTGACAGAGAAACTTCCTATAACAGAATGGGAAAAAGGTTTTGAAAAAAAACAAAGAGGAGAAGTAATCAAGACAATATTATACCCGGTAGATTAGATTCTCAGGAGCTAAAAAAGCTCAAGATGAAGCTTTCCATGGCTACCCCTCCTGGGTGTATCAAGTCCTAATTGCTCTCACAACATAAGATACGCCGCCCAGGATAAAACCAGCAGCCACCCAGATATACAAAAGTACAGGATAGATCAAGATAGCTGCACCGATACCCATATACACAAGGCCGGTAAAGATCAGGCTCACCTTTTCGGTCCTGCTGATTCTATTACTCATCTTATCCACCACCTCCATGAATAAAGGAATTCTCAAAGTCTTGGATACTATGGGATGTTCTCCGTTGAAGAGAACCATGTTTTTTCTGACCTCACTCCAGAAATCTGCAAAATAAACGATATTGAGAAAAAGTACCCCGGTAAGTAGAGCAATAGCATAGCTTAGAGACGACCAGTATTCTCCCCAGGTGAGGAGAAAGCCAATCTCATCCATGAAAAAGCCCAATCCTGCTCCGTACACCAAAGCGGCTATTTTCTGTACTCTCTCTTGTCTGTAGTTAAGAGCAAGCCAACCGCCAACACAAAGAAGCGCAAATCCATAGAAAAAGTGATGGACGTGCAATCCTCCTATTATTAAGTTTTTTCCGACATAAGTAGCATTTTCCTGGTATACAGGACTGTCGGCTCCCGTCGCAACTACCCATAGTCGGGCAAAAAGGAAAGAAAAGAAAAAAGAAGTCATAACTATAAAGGGAGTTGACTTGTCTTTTTTCCGGTTCCGCTTCATAACGTAGAGTCCCTATCTAGAATATCCACATTCGAAGAACCCACAGCCCACTCCTTTGTGAAATGTCACACATGACATCTATTTCGCATTTTCTTTGTTAGTTATATGTAGTCATACTGTCTCAATTTGGCCCAAGCTCTGCTGCCGCGGCACAGATTTGGGGATATCCCTCCTGGCGGCCTGACCAATTTGATGGGGAATCTCTTTTCCTTCTGAATCTTGGCTAAATCATTCGCCGCATTCTGGCTATTCGAGGCGCCCGCATAGAAATCATTTTTTATTTTCTCGGTCGGAGTGCACCTCCAATGGCTCCGCCAACAAGACCGAGGAGGGCGGCGTACAGGGAAACGATCACCAGGCCTGCTCCAATGATGCTAGCGGCCAGAGCACCCACAGGACCCCCAAAGACTATTCCGAGAGAGCCAAGAATAAACCAGGCAACCAAAGCTCCAAATATCCCACTCAAGAATCCAGCCAGAAGACCCCTTACGGCTCCGCCCCCAGCAATAATCCCGGCGATAAAACCAGCCAGTATCGGTCCCAGTATGGGAATAAAACTGAGAAAAGCCATGGCGACAAAACCTACAATAATTCCTACCAACAGCATTTTTACCTCCCACTTTTTTCGGCCAAAGAATGCTTAACGGCTTCCCATCATGATCTACGACCTGCGTGCCGCGAGATAGACCATGAGAATCGCTACCGTTAATACTACTAGGCCCCCGACGATCAGTCCCGCAGTAACCCCCCAGAGTACAGGAGGTATCTTCACCTCGACTATGGTGCTTAGATTAACGCCCCGCGAACTGTCCTCATTCATCAGCACAAACGAATAGGCACCTGACTCAATTCAAAGAGGCCATTCCCAATCCCCCCTCTGGTTGTGTTCTAATCTATCCTTTTTTCATCGATTGTACTATGCCGACCACTCCGAAGACAATCAAAAACAGAGCTACAAGATAAGCCACGATTGCCGGAACAATAAAGATTATGATCCCAAACACCACTGCCAAAGCGTATGCCCATATACTGTTCATTGAGAACCACCTCCTTTTACCATCCAATCACCCCTCAAGGAAAGGTAAAGCCCAAAATAGCGAAATGACCCAGGAGATTCCTCTCTCCCTAGTACCTTTTTCTTGAATCTAGCTTGGAGATCAGCATTTGTCAACCTCTCATAACCCAAACTCCCCTTGGCTAGGTCGTTATGGCACAATTGGGGCAAGTCAGCTCAAATCCAGCTCTGGATCACTATTAATCCGTTTTTCTAACGTATCAAATCCCACCCAAGAGCCCCACGAAACCATAAAGAAAAAATGATCCGTCAGTGGGTGGAGTGTGCAGATTCCCAGTGTGAACCGCTCAAGAGGCTAAGTCCCTCCAGACCGATGGTATCGTCTCTCATCTAAGATACAGAGAACCAGGTTGACCTAATACTAGAGGCGGTCAGTGGTTTGGGGGAGGGAGGCCTTGACAAGATATGGTACGATTGTAAGATGTATACGGTGTTCGGTACACAGGGTCGGTGAGATATGAGCATAAGAGTCAAATATAGCAACCTGGACGAGCTAGTCTACGAGAAGCTTAAGAAAGCCATACTAAACAAGCATTTGAAACCCGGAGAACAAATAATACAGGAGCAGCTGGCAAAAAAGATGGGCGTTAGCCGAACTCCTCTTCGAAGAGCACTCACCCAACTGGCCAAAGAGCACCTGGTAACTACAGGAGCGAGGAGAGGCACCTATATCAGGGAGTTCTCTCACGAAGAGATAGCAGCAATATATGAGATACGTGAGGTCCTGGAAGGATTAGCCTCTAGAAAAGCTGCCCTTTTGGTGAAAAAGAGTACGCTAGAGTCTTTCAGGAATCTCTACAAAGAAGCCATAGAATCTGCAAGAAAAGGCGATTGGAGAGCGTATGAGAAAGCCGACGAGAAATTCCATTTCTTCCTCATCGAGATCAGTCAAATAGATTTTCTTCGAGAGATGGTGAAATCATTCTACATCCTGGTCAGTCGCTATGCACGGGGACTGGTAAGGCCACCAGAGGAGACTTTCCCAGAGCACATGAGTATGATCGATGCTCTGGAGCATCACGACTCAGAACTAGCAGAGAAGCTAGTCCGAGAGCATATCAAGAAATCTATACAGCTCCTGAGAAAGAAAACTCTTCATAAAGAAACTGGCAATGAGCGCCGACAGAAGCTCGAAATAAGAGCTGGAAATTAAGTCAGGAGAGGGGGTGGAAAGAAAGTAGACTAAGTCCAGCTCAGCGAAGAAAACGGTTTGCGAAGAACTTTCAGAATGGAGAGTCAAAATAAGCTAGGAGGTCAACTGATGAGGACCAAGACTATTTTCAAGATGGTGGTCTGTTGCCTTGCTCTTACTCTCTTGCTTGCTTCCTCGGTAGCAATTGCTGCCGATATAGAAGCAGCCAAAAAGGAAGGCAAGGTTATTTTTTACACCTCAATGGACTCTAAGACTGCAAACAAATTGGGAGAGATGTTCACCGAGAAATACGGAATAGCGGTGGATGTTTTTCGAACCGGTACCGGTAAGGTCATAACCAAAATTGAGGCGGAGCTACGCGCGAAAAAAGTGCTACTCGACGTTGCCCAGCATTCGGATCCTTCCACTTTCGAAATCTGGAAAACTCGTGACCTACTGTATAAATACACTCCAGAAGGTGTTGACAAGTTCTATGATTTTGCACGGGATCCTGATGGATACTGGTTTGCTGTGAAGAGTAATACCACTCTTATTGCCTACAACCCTACTCTGATAAAAGGAGCAGATATTCCGAGGGCATGGAAAGACATCGCGGATCCAAAATGGAAAGATAAGCTGTGCATGAGCAATCCCTACTATGCGGGCTCGGTGAAAATGTCGGTCTCAGTCATACTGCCAATTTATGGCTGGGATTACTATAAGGAGATAGGAAAGAATAATCCTTACATTGGGAGAAGTCACAGTGGACTGCGAACTTTGTGTATTGCTGGGGAATATCCCTTGATAGCACCAATGAATAGCTACCATGTATTTCAGGTAGTCTATGATAAGCCAGAGAGTCCGATCGCAGTGAGTTATCCGGAAGAGGGCTGTGTCTTCGTTGCGGGACCTGCGGCCATCTTTGAGGGCTGTGCACATCCCAATGCGGCAGAGCTATTCATGGATTTCATGTGTAGTGAGGAAGGTCAAAGGGTATTCGCTGATAGGGCCTATTATCCAGGCCTCAAGGGTGTTTACCCGGTAGGGCAGCCACGGCTCGGTGATATGAAACTACTGTTGCCGGACTACGACTGGATCATTGAGAATAGCGAGGAAGTTATCACGACTTTTGATGAGACCGTAAGAAAGTTCCGGGAATGAGTTTTTCCCCGCCAGGACGAGACTTCTACTCGTCCTGGCGGAGGGATTTAAAGTCATTGCTTATTCCTCACTGGTAACCAAAGGGGAAAATAGAAAATAGGAAAAGATATGGAATGGAAAAGAAAAAGCAGAGATATGTCAAAAGGTTTAGTATCGGAAAGACCTCACTTCTAGCAGCTTGTTACGGGGCAATTTTCATCCTGATTCTGTACCCACTGGTGATGCTATTTCGAGGTAGCCTCATAAATCCAACTGGACATCCCACCCTGGAATACATCATAAATCTAGTCACAGATAGAGCGATCAGGGAGTCGCTCTTTAACACGCTGATTATCTCTCTCGGGGCTACTCTCTTGAGTATAGCAGTAGGAGTCTCGATGGGATGGGCCCTGTCAAGGACAAACATGCCTCTGAAGAACCTTATCAGGAATGTTAGTTTTCTTTCCCTCCTAACTCCTCCCTTTCTTGGAGCTATTGCTTGGGTGTTCTTACTAGGGCCCCGGGCAGGAAAGATAAATGTCTTTATTGAAAGAGTTCTACATTTCGATTCACCTTTCAATATCTTTACCACATCTGGAATTGTCTTCGTCAGTTTCCTATATGTTTATCCCTTCGTACTAAACGCTACCGCTTCCAGTCTGGACAATATGGATCCGTCCTTGGAGCAGGCCGGTAGAATGCTGGGTGCTTCTACTTGGAAAACCAACTTCAAGATTACCTTTCCTCTGGTCTTACCGGCTATCATGGGTGGTGCTATCCTCTCGTTTTTGGAGACCGCGGCCTTCTTTGGAATTCCTTCTGTTTTAGGTGTTCCTGTAGGAATTTATACCCTGGCCTCTCGAATTTATTACTTCTTTCAGACATTTCCTCCCAAGTTTGAACAGGGAGCAGCCACAGCAATTCCTTTACTCCTAATAACTGCCTTGCTCCTTTTTGCCCAAAGACGACTCATGGGACGGAGGAGATTCACTGTTATTACCGGCAAGACAGAACACCCTCAGATCATTGATATTGGTCGATGGAAGTATCCACTTCTGGGACTTTGTCTTTTTGTTATTTCCCTCAGTATCTTTATTCCCTATTCTACTTTATTGGTTGTTTCGCTTTCAAGAGTTTGGGGAATATCCTTGTCTTGGGAGAACCTAACTCTTGAGAATTTCAGATTCATACTGTTCGGTTATAAGCTTGCCAGAGTCTCTATCAAGAATAGTTTCCTTCTGGCAATATTAGCGGCAAGTCTTGGACTGGTTCTTGCTTTCATAAGCAGCTACAGCGTGGAAAGAACTGCAACAAGAGCCAAGAGATTGATGAGTTTCTTGATAATGGTTCCTTTCGCCATACCCGGTATTGCTATGGCTACAGGTTTCCTGTGGGCCTATATCTCTCCGCCTTTTGCCCTTTATGGAACTGTTTGGATTCTGGTAGTCGCCTATATTGCTCGACGGGTCCCCTTGGCTTTTACCAACTGTCGTGATGGAATTCGGCAACTTAATCCCGAGTTGGAAGAGTCGGCTATAAACTTGGGGGCCTCCTGGATAAAGACCGTAAAGGAGATTACTATTCCCCTAATTAAGGGGAATCTGGTAACGTCATGGCTTTTCATATTTATTCTTAGTTTCAGAGAACTCTCAACTTCTATTCTCCTTTATACGCCTAACAACGAAGTCATGGCGGTAACTATTTTCACCCTTTTTGAGGAAGGGGAATTCGAAGCTCTATCAGCGCTGGCAATTCTGTTGCTGGCAGTGATACTGGTTGGCATATACCTTGCCCGCAAAATCGTCGGGACAGGATTCATGGAAATTAAGCACTAGAATACAGGAGGGCATCATGGTAAAACTTGAATTTCGGGAACTACTCAAAAGATTCGATGGAGTCACTGCTGTCAATAATGTATCCTTGTCTATCAAAGAAGGGGAGTTCATGGCTATTGTTGGGCCAAGCGGGTGTGGGAAGACTACTCTCTTAAGACTTATTGCTGGCTTCTTGAAGCCGGATGGCGGACGAATCTTTATAGATGGGGAAGAAATCTCTTCTCCTCGGTCCGTGGTTCTTCCTGAAAAAAGAAATGTTACCATTGTCTTTCAGTCCTATGCTGTATGGCCTCATAAAAATGTTTTTGAAAACGTTGTTTTTGGTCTGAAGCTCAGAAAGCTTCCCAAGAGTGAAATCTCAAGGAAGGCAAGAGAAGTCCTGAAGTTGGTCAAATTGGAGGGTTTGGAGAATAGATATCCGGCAGAACTGAGCGGGGGTCAACAGCAGCGGGTATCTCTGGCCAGAGCCGTTGTGGTTGAACCGAAGATTCTCCTGCTGGATGAGCCATTGAGTAACTTGGACGCAAGATTAAGGGAGGGAATGCGTTTTGAGCTTAGAGAACTTCAGCAGAAAATGAATATTACTTCTATTTATGTGACCCACGATCAAACAGAGGCAATGGTGATAGCGGATAGAATTGCCATCATGAACGAGGGATCTATCGAACAGGTGGGGGCAGGAGAGGAAATCTATCTGGAGCCGGTTACCAATTTCGTCGCTTCTTTTGTGGGAAAGACGAACCTACTGTCCGGAAAAATGGTCAAACTCGATAAAGGCGGACGGCGTGCACTCATAGAGATACAGCCCGGATTCGCTCTGGAAGTGGCAATCCAAACCTTGCCGGAGATTGATATATTGAAGAATCAAAAGGTCTCCGTTTCAATTCGCCCCGAATATATCGTTATGAGTGAAGGAAGGATGGAGAAGAAGATAAATGTCTTTGAGGGAAAGATTCTAAAAAGAGCTTTTTTGGGGAACTTTTACGATTATAGAGTCGGGGTGGGAAGAGAGATACTGCAAGTGCAAGCCTCGCACTCCCAGCGTATAGAGGTTGGCAGAAGGGTGAGTGTTTTCATGGACCCTAGACTATGCGTCTTGCTTAAAGGTTGAGGATACAAAGCTTTCTCGCCCAGTCTGTGAATCCGAACAGACGGGCTGCGGAGGAAAGAAGACCCATGGGGATATCCAAGAAGAAAAAGATAGGTTTTATTGGCTTTGGAAAGGTGGCCTCTGAGTTCTCGAGGGGGTTTGACCGATCGGGCCTGCTTGAGGTTTGGGCCTACGATAAGATTCTTGAAGACCCACTGCAGAAGAGCAAAATGCAAAAAAGAGCCGCTGAGCTCAATGTGAAACTGGCCGGTGACATTGCTTCTTTGACCGAGAGGTGTGAAATAGTCCTATCCACAGTTACCGTAGACGCTGCTATTGAGGTGGCGAAGGAGAGTGCCCCCTTCCTGGGCAAACAAAACACGTACGCGGATCTTAATTCCACTTCGCCAGGAACCAAAAGAGAAATTGCTCATATCGTTGAGAAAACCGGAGCAAATTTTGTGGAGGGAGCGATACTCGGGACTATTGGCTCGTATGGATTACGAGTACCCATAATGGTTTGTGGAGAAGAAGTGGAGGAGTTCCAGAACCTGATGAGTCGAGTTGGTATGGGCCTAACCTATGTGGGGAAGGCAATCGGCAAAGCTTCCACCATAAAGATGCTGAGGAGCGTATTTGCCAAAGGAGTGGAAGCGCTACTCGTGGAAATGCTCCAGGGAGCTGTGCGGCATGGCGTAGAGAACTATGTGATGGAGGACATCTGTAAGTATATGGATGGCAGTTCTTTTCTTTCCATCGCCAACAATTGGTTGACCACGCACGCTGTCCATGCGGAGAGAAGGTTCTGGGAAATGGAGCAGGTGATAGAAACGCTAAGGGAGGTAGGGGTGGAGCCCCTAATGGCTACCGCTACAAGAGAAAAACTGAAAGCATCTGTTGACCTGCGATTAAGGGAATTCTTTGAGGGAAAGGAGCCCAAAGATTATCATCGGGTTATTGCAGCAATAGAGGCCAAGACATCTTCGTGAGAGAAGGACCATATGACCAACAGATACCGTGCGCTCATCATGGGATGGGGCTCCTGGGTGGTCAACTACCTGCAAAGAATGATCGTTCCAGCGTTGCTTCCCCTCATTATTGTGACTTTTCAGGTTTCCCGATCTCAAGCAGGCGTGCTCATGACCGCCACCTTCATCGGTTATTCCCTGAGCATTATCCCTGCCGGTTACTTATCTGATCGCATTGGCCGCAAGATCGTCATTGTGGGAGGGATATTCCTCTACTCTCTAACCTCTCTTCTCATTGCTCTGAGTAGGTCCCCGGCTATTATGGCCTGGCTTCGCTTGGGAACAGGTATCGGGCTGGGTACACATATTGCTGCTTCCAATGCTCTTCTTTCTCGGTACTTTTCTCCCCATGAACGGGAAGGAGCCATTGGTTTTCACGAATCCGGCGCCAATATAGGTTTTGTTCTCGCATTCATTGTGGTAGGTTTACTGGGAGAACAGTTGGGTTGGTCTCCTATCTTTCTAATCACCGGTCTTGTTGGGTTGCTGTACGGTCTCCTCTACTGGTGTACGGTTCGAGAACCTGTTCCTCGAACACCAAAGAGACTGTCCTTCTCCTTACGGGAAATTGCCGGGGACTGCCGAAGGATCTTAGTTGACCGGTCTACTCTCCTTGTCATTTTGAGTCTGGGAATTTTGTACTGGGGTAGAAACGGAATTTGCACTTTCCTTCCCGTCTATTTGGTAGACAGTAAGGGATTTGAATTTACCAGCGCTGCCCTGATTTTATGGATTATCCCAGCCGCAGGTATCCCTGGAAAGATCCTGGGAGGTCGCCTTTGTAGTTGGCTTGGACGATCTACGCTCCTCACTTGTACTTTTCTTGCCTCATCTTTGGGGGTGCTCCTTTTGCCTCTGGTGCACCATGACATGATTCTTTGGGGAGCACTCATTCTCTTTGGATTCTTTAGCAATGCCGCATCTCCACTTATGTACGCTCATACCACTCGATTATACGAGAATTCACATACAGGTATGGCTCTTGGCACCGTCATCGGTATAGCGCTGCTTATTTCGGCTCTCTCTCCCACTGTTACAGGTGCCATCATTGATGGATACGGATATACAGTCGCTTTCGTCATTGTTGGTGCAATTCTGGGATTAGGAGCGCTAACGCTAGGAAAACAGAGAGAGGAACAGTTAGTTCGGAAGATGGAACCAGAAAAGGCTATTTGATCATAACTTAATCCAACTTACGAGGAGGTTTCAACATGAGCAAATCAGCAAAACTGAGAGAGTTATTTGACCGGCCAGGGATTATCAGGATAGCTGGAGCGCATAGCGCTCTTGCAGCAAAGCTCGCAGAGAGAGGTGGATTCGAAGGTGTGTGGGCCGGGAGTTTGGGGATTTCAGCCTCATATGCTCTTCCAGATGCCAGCATAGTGAGTATGTCTCAATATCTAGAAGCGGCCCGTCAGATGGACGAGGCGATCTCTATTCCCGTTGTCTCGGACTGCGACACCGGCTATGGAAACGCCAACAACGTCATTTATATGGTAAGAATGTTCGAGGCGGCGGGTATTGCCGGAGTCTCTATGGAGGACAAGAAATTTCCCAAGGATAACAGCTTACTCGAGGGAGGGCGTCAGCATCTAGCCCCCATAGAAGAATTCCAGGGCAAAATCAGAGCAGCAAAGGATACACAGAAATCAGAAGATTTCGTGATAATCGCCAGGGTCGAGGCTCTTATAGCTGGTTGGGGACAAGAGGAGGCTTTGAAGCGAGCACATGCATATGTGGATGCCGGTGCAGATGCCATACTCATTCACTCCAAAAAAAATACACCAGATGAAGTAGTAGAGTTTATCAAGCATTTCGAAAATCGTAGACCCGTAGTTCTTGTCCCGACTACCTATCCGATGATTACCATAAAGGAGCTAGAGGAGCTGGAAGTTAAGATGGTTATCTACGCCAACCAGACTCTGCGAGCGGCAGTTAGGGCGATGGAAGATGCCCTGGAGGAGATAAAACGAAGTGGCTGTATCTTGCCCATAGAAGACCAAATTGTTCCCGTGAAGCATATTTTCGAGGTCCAGGGTACCTTGGAGATGAAGGAAAAAGAGGGGAAATACCTGATCTCCTAGGGGGGTGCATCATTTGCCCCTTTCCAAAGTGAAACCCGATAGGGGCCAGAAAAAGGGGGCTACTCATGCGCTTTTTTAAGAGAGAAAATAAGACGCGGGAGCTAATGGATGAGCATGTGGAGGCTGTGGGCAAAGCAACGGATCATTGCAGGGATGCTTTTTTTTCCTATTTGGGAGGGGAGAAAAAGAAATTTGAAGCTGCGACCCTTGCTGTCATTCAATCAGAAACCAGAGCGGATCAGGTGAGAAAAGAAACGCAACTGCTGCTCTACGGAGGAGCTTACCTTCCGATATTTCGAGAGGACCTTCTGGAACTACTCGAGCTCATAGACAATGTTGCCGACGATGCAGAAAAAGCGGTTGACTTTCTCCGGATAGAATACCCCGAAATTCCACCTTCCTGGCACGGGGACCTTAGAATAATCGTGGAGAAAACTCATCAGTCCTTTGTTTTTTTCAAAGAAGCTTTTTCAACGCTCCGCAAAGAACGCTCGATTACGCTTTCCTACACTCACAAAGTTCAAGAAGCAGAGAAAGATGTAGACAAGCTTCAGGACGCACTAATGGCAAAGATCTTTCAATCTGAGCTGGGCCTTGCCCATAAAATGCAGCTTCGTGATCTCATTCTAACCATAGGTTACGTCTCCGACTCTTCTGAGAACGCTTCGGATAAGGTGGGTTTGATGGCTATAAAGGGAAGAATCTGATGTTCTTGTTGTTAGCTGCTGTATATCTGGGCTGGACACTAGGAGCAAATAATACCGCTAATGTGCTCGGCCCCGGTGTTACCAGCGAAATCATTAGCTACAGGTTGGCGATTATCCTGACCGCTGGCTTTGTGGTGATCGGTGCAGTGATGGAAGGGCCCAAAGTGATGGACACAGTAGGACGATTTACAACCTTAAGCCTTTCCACAGCCTCTTTGGCTGTTTTATCTGCCGCCATTACCGTTACTTTGATGACTTTTCTGAAGCTACCGGTTTCTACTTCCCAGGCTATTCTGGGAGCCATAATGGGTATCACCATATTTGCGGGCGGGTGGAGTTCTGTACCGCAGGATAAGCTGACCAGGATTCTTTTATGTTGGCTTTTTACACCTCTCGGAGCCATGATTATATCAATTGCTCTATTTGTTACCCTTGCTCCAATCATAAACAAGGTTAGATCTTTCATAACCTTTGCTCTTATTATGAGAACAGGAATAGTTGTCGTAGGCTGCTACGGTGCCTATACTCTGGGAGCGAATAATGTGGCTAACGTTACCGGAGCTTTTGTGGGGACAGATTTGATTGGCCCTCTGGAGGCAGCTTTAGTAGGAGGAATAGCCATTGGCGTGGGTGCGCTTACTTATAGCAGGGGGGTTATGATATCTGTTGGAAAAAGAATCTTTCCCTTGGGCTCTTTCTCCGCTTTAGTTGCTATTCTTGCTGCTGCCATAACCCTTCACGTTTTCACTGAGCTCCGAGTTCCCGTTTCCAACTCACAGGCCATAGTGGGAGCCGTAGCTGGAATAGGACTGATCCGGGGAACAAGAGCGATAAATAGAAGGATGGTTTTCAGTATTCTATGTGGCTGGATTGCCACACCTCTGGTAGCGGCCGTTCTATCATTCTCTCTAAGGATTCTCTAACTATTTACTCCCGGCAGTCCATAGGAATTCCGGCGCGTCCGGAATCTTAACATTCTGACCAAAAATGAGGAAATAGTCCCCAAATAGGCCCAGTCTGACGTTATTATTCCAAGTGAGAGGTATCGGCAGCTTCTATTATGTTTTCTCTAGGATCCGTATCAATGCAAAGTAGCAAATATGTTATTGGCATAAGCGTTGGCGGTACAAAATTGGCGGTGGTTATATCGGATTCAAGGGGGAAAATAATCGAAAGGATAAGAAAACCAACTAATTCAGAGCGTGGTCCCGAGAATGTAATACAAAGAATATTTGACATGGTAAATGAGATAATAAGGATCGTTGGGTTGGACAAAAATAATTGCACTGGAGTCGGCGTAAGCTTTGGTGGACCAGTAAATCCAAAAACTGGGACGACTTATTCATTCGTAAATTGCCCGGGTTGGGGCGGAATTCCGCTCAAAAAGCGGATCGAGGTGGAACTCGGACTACCTGTAGTCATTGAGAACGACGCGAACGCCAGTGCACTTGCTGAATGGATGTACGGAGCCGGCAGGGGATACGACTATGTTGTCTACATGACAATGGGGACAGGAATAGGTGGAGGTATCGTTGTAAAGGGCAGGTTGTATAAAGGGACAGGTGGCCTGGCGGGTGAAGTAGGACATCAGATTTTGCTTCCGAATGGGCCAAAGTGTGAGTGCGGCAAAAGAGGTTGTCTAGAGTCTTTGTGCTCGGGTCCAGCCATCACCCGACGAGCAAAGGAAGCAATCAAGAAAGATCCCAAAACTCTTATATTGAGAATTGCCGAGGGTAGGATAGAGAATGTAAAAAGTGAGATGGTTGTTCGTGCTGCGAGAGACGGAGATAGATTAGCAAATCAGGTGATCTATGAGACTGCAACGTATATGGGATGGGGAATTGCTAACATAGTAAGTATTCTTAACCCCGATGTCATCATATTGGGAACTGTGGCCACTGCGGCTGGAGACCTGCTTCTCGCCCCAATTAGAGAAAATGTCAGAAAACTTGGTGTGGGAGAAGCAGCAAGAAGAGTAAAAATACTGCCGAGCGAATTGGGTGACCAAATCGATGACTTGGCGGCGGTTTCACTTGTTATTCGGCGTTTTCAAGAAGCTTGAAAAAAACTAAACATAAGCCAAATGCCAGCGCTTGCCAATTCGTTTCGAGGACTCAAGGTGCCTTGATCTTCTTTCTGTCTGAGGAAGGGTTTCTCTTTTAGTCGAACAGTTCGTATTTTCTCTTTCCCTATGACCTGTGCCTATCTTAAGTATCTTTGGACCGGCTCGAGAAGGACCAGCTGCCTTCCCAGTAGGGAACCTTACGCATGGTACGGTAACGAACCGCGCGAAACCAGGTCGTTCCAGTGCAATTGAGGCAAAACAACTCAAACTTCGTTCTGTATTGGTATTGAGCCATTTTTCGAAGCTAGAGAATCCAACCCGGAAAGTCCACAAAACAACAAAGAAAGAATGATCCGTCCCTGGGTTGAGATTCCAAATTCCCAATATGAACAGCCAAGAATCTGAATGCTTGTCGCAAGGGAACCTTATGTACCCGGAATTTAAGGTTATGTAGGGAAATTTTATGGTAGGGATCCACTTTTCTTTTTACTCTTAGACAGAAAACGTCTTTTACTGACTCATATGGAGAAGGTATCATAAATTCTCTGAACAGGGACTTCTTTTCCTTTATTGCTCTTTCAAATCTTATGATAGGAATCTCGCCGGTGGTGCTGTGGACCTGGCGATAGTTGTATCTTGTTGCTTCCTTCTCTAGTACCTTTTCTGCTCCCTCAATAGTTCTTATCCCTTCTCTTACACAGGTTCTTACTATCCTATCCTGCTCACCAGCGGTAAGGACGCTCTATCTTTCCCCGTGCCTGGGGTGACATGGCATAGATTGGCTTAACCTTACACTCATAGATAACCATTTTCCAATCACGTATCCACCTCATCGCTTAGACGGTAGTGATGTCTCCAAAGGCTATCTCTTCCCTGTACGAACCTGAAGATAGAGTGGCTATCTACGTAGTAAGAAAAGGGAATCCCCCAGGCGAGAAAAACGTCCTGAAGAGCAACAATATGATGGGGACTTGACAAATGAAATCGATGAATATAATATAAGGTGAAAGCGGTTATCATCCCCTTGGCTCGTTCCAAGGCTCCCGGGTTCTGGTGAACCCGGGTTTTTTTTGTTATGACTTCCTGACCAAGATGAATAGAGTTCTATTTCTGATAGATGGATTCAATGTCTACCATGCCCTGGACGAAAAACAAGAATACCACAAATACAAATGGATAGACTACTTTGCTCTTGCCAGGTGTTTTGTCACTCGCAATGACAAGATTATTGATGTGATATTGTTTACTGCGTACGTTCCCTGGAACACTGATAAGAAACTCCGCCATAAGAAGCTCACCCAAGCCTTGGAATCCAGAGGCGTCAAGATTGCCCTTGGCAAGTTCAAACCCACGACCAAGAGGTGCAGAATTTGCAACCGTATTTATGACACCTATGAAGAGAAACACACCGATGTTAACATCGCCACTTGTTTGTTCCAATACGCAATGAATGATGCCTATGACACTGTGATGATTGTAACGGCCGATAGCGACCTTGTACCAGCGGTCAGGGCTGTGAGGGCCAGTTTTCCAAGAAAGAGGATTGTGCTGATAACTCCCGTAGGGAGGTCCTCGAAAGAACTCGGAAAGCTGTGTAAGAGGCGTATGAGGATGAAGAGAAAGCACCTAGAGAGTAGCCAGTTGCCAGATATCGTTGTGATTGACCGCAAGAGAGGGATTACCGTCGAACGTCCTGCCTCGTGGCGATGACTAACGACGCCCTATTCGTCGGAAAGAAAGATTATCCCGTGGGTATGGCTTCTTCTTACCTGCCAAAGGCAACAAGGAACAACTACAGAAGCGTAACCGCCTACCTTCCCAAATCTGACTGGAATCTAGTGGCGAGGATTTCTAGAAATACATGGAAACATAAGGTTGACTTCATCAGGAAGGCTGTGGACGAGTATCTCAGGAAGTCATGGTAAATCGAAGAATGACAAATCTGGAAACAAGCCTAGAGACAAGTAAAGCAAGTCCTGGGTGGCTTTCTAAGACATTTCTTCTTCCCACCAGCCTGTTTTAGCCCAACGCGCCAACTTGCTTTAGTTCAAATCAATGGTAAGCTAAAGCAATTAGAGAAATAGCAAATTCTTTGCTAAGAAAGAGGTAAAGAATTGAAAACAAAAAAACTATTGCTAAGCTGTCTGGGGTTGGCTCTCCTCATTTCACCTGCCGCCTGGGCCCAGGAGGAGGCGGCTAACGAGACTTTCTCAGTTAGCTTTCGCATGTTTTCCGTATACTCAGTATTTCCAATTCTGCGAACAAGCTACTATTGAACTTCGCCATCGTTTCGTCGAGTAAATTAACCTGGATTGAGCAGCAATAAGGAGGCAAAGATGCGGGAGATGGTTGAGTACATTGTCAAGCAGATAGTGGACAATCCAGAGGAAGTAAAGGTTCAGGAGGTGAAATCAGAGAAGGTTATTCTTGTTGAGATCTCTGTCGCCAAAGAGGACATGGGTAAGGTGATAGGCAAAGGAGGCAGAATAGCCAATGCCCTCAGAATACTAGTAGGAGCCGCTGCAGCGAAGTTGAAAAAGAGAGTTATGGTGGAGATCTTGGAAGAATAGAGATTAGGAATGCGGGTGAATATCCTTACTTTGTTCCCTTCTATCGTTAGAGGTTCCTTTGATGAAAGTATGATTAATGGGGCTCAAAAGAGGAGGATCCCGGAGCTTTCTAGTTCCGGAAAGGAGACAAGTAAGGTCAGGTAAATGGGGGTTCTAGGATAGAACCGACCCAAAACTCATAAAGGAGGAGAAAGGATGAACAAAGGAGAATTAGTAGAGCAAGTGTCCAACTGGACAGGGCTAACAAAGAAAGCATCAAGGGAAGCAGTGGATGCAATAGCTTCTGTTATCACCGATACCTTGGCTAGAGGAGAAAAAGTTACTTTAGTTGGTTTTGGAACTTTTAAGGTTATGCAAAGAAAAGCGAGAACAGGAAGGAATCCTCAAACAGGACAAAGTATCCAGATCCCAGCTAAGAAGGTCCCCAGATTTAGACCGGGAAAAGATCTAAAGGACAGAGTTTAAGAGAGAATATCAAGTGAACAACAATAAACACTATAATTCGAGGAGAATAATCTTGAGGGAAATAGTAAAGTGACTAAAGGTACAATAAGAAGACTGATGAGAGGCCGGGGTTATGGATTTGTTGCCACTGAGGATGGAAAAGAGGTATTCTTCCACCGAACAGCTCTTGAGGGTCTAGAGTTCGACTCCCTAAAAGAAGGGCAATCAGTGGAATTCGAAGTCAAGGAGGAATCTAGAGGTCCTCGCGCAGTGAACATAAGGTCATCTGAAAAGACCAAAGACTGAGAATCTAAGACATCACCAAATCCAATCATACTGCAGTTTCGAGGCTTTATCAAGCTTCATCTAGACTTATTGGGTAGTCGATGCTATCGACTAAGTTTTACCCTTTCACTACTGTCTTTTCCAACACCTGCTCCAGAATCTGGACGCCTTTCTCCCAGGAGAACCTCTTCTCCACTAATGCGCGAGCGCCCCGGCTAACTCGCCCATACAGATCATCATCCTTGAGGAGTCTAGCTATCCGCTCAACAAAGGTCTCGGTATCATCAGCGATAACGATGTTACTCATGTCCTCGACAGGGATTCCTTCTGCTCCCAGTGAGGTTGTTACAACTGGAATAGCCATGGCCATCGCTTCCAAGACCTTTCCTCGAAAACCTTTCCCCAATCTTATAGGTGCCACAAAGACTCGTGCTCTCTTGAGATAATCCCGTACATCCTCCACAGTGCCGGTGACCACAATGTTCGGATCTTTATCTGCTGCGGTAAGAATATCGAGTGTTGGATCACGACCAATAACATAAAACTTGACATCTGGAAAAGTTTTCTTGAGGTGTGGCCAAATCTCTTTAATAAAGTACATAACTGCATCTCGATTTGGATCATGCGGATAGTTACCAAGGAAAGCTACACTCATTTCCTGCTGGCCAGGGGATACAGGACTGAACCTTTCCGTATCGACACCGTGGGGAACGACGTCAATGTCAAGATCTGGAGCATAGCGAAGTAGCCCCTCCCGTTCCTCGGGTGTGAGAGTTATGATCTTGTCCATCTCTCGATACATAGCGAATTCATAGGCTTCGAGGCGATACAAATCCAGCATAGCTCTGAGGCCCTTGGTTGAGAAAATCCCATAAAGATCACGAACTTTCTTGCGAGCGATTGTGTAACATTCGTGGCAGGATAGAATTCTTTTGGTTCGTGAGTTAATGCCGGGGTTCTGGTAAAGGTACTGGCCCATTACTGAATATTCGGCTATCACCACATCATAGCTGGAGCGCTGCGTCATCTCAGCCACAGTGCGGCCCATTTCGGATGACTTGGTGTTGCACATGTACGGCGGCACCTCCGAGAAGAAGAAGTCGCTCGTTCGTCGGAGCATGCTCCGTCGCGAAGGGTAGGGCATTAGCTCTAGTTCGCTCAAATAACGCTCCATCGTGCCCAGATACTTTCGGTCCTCATCCCGCATGAAGGAAGCTAGTCCAATTCGATGGTGACGAGAAAGATATTTGATTCGGTTGTAAATAATTATCGGCCCGCCTATGACCCTGCCATGAGGAAACTCTTTTGGGACCACCAATATTCTCATGCCTTCCTTCTCCATCCCAGAAGCAGCAAGCGAAGCCTCCTTTATTCCTGAATCTCCCGACCTGCGGCAGCCCGGGTGAGCTCCTGCCATCCTGTGGTAAGATCTTGAAGATGGCGGCAAGTATCTATGCCTTTGTATGGATTACGTCTCGCCAGTCCAATGTTCACCTCGCACTCATCCATACCTCTCTTATCTTGAAGTTTTTCATACTCCTCCTTCAGCAGCTCATTTGTCCTAGTGATCTTCTCCTCCAGATCCTGACCTAGAAATGTGCCCGGGTAAGGCATGAGTTCTTCCTGGCTCACACCTTCTATTCCTTCATGATCCATCACTTTTTTTCTCTCATACAAGAATCGCTTTATATCCTCCCTGAGACTCCTCCAGGCCGGTGGGGAAACTTTTGGTGGGAGATGTCTGACGGAGAGCTCCCGGTCAAGCCAGAAGGTTATTCCATTTATCCTCAGATTAATGAGAAAATCGATGTCTTCTCCCCGTGTGATGAGAGGATCAAAGGGAACCTTCATCAAGATGTCCCGGTGAAGGACCATATTACCTCCAAAGACAAAGGGAGTTGGCTTCAGACGAGGTGGCCTTGCAATAATGACCTCAAAAGCCTCGTTCATGCAAGCGGCATTGTTCCAGTAAGGCCTGCGCCATCGGGGTACCCTGTCCACATCGAGCCTAAAGCTTTGAGGCTGTAGGTAGTAGCCCGCCACCGCCTGAACCATCCGGTGTTCATGTTCAGTCCCAAGGAACTCTCGGGCTTTGTTCAAGAACCTTTTGTCAGTGATCACTTCATCATCATCAAGGAATACGGTTATTGTGCTCCCGCTGAGAATACCAGCGAGCGAACACATATTCCGTACGGCAGGATAACTATCCAAACCGATAAGCTCACATGCAGTTTCCGATACACCTTCACCAATAAGGGCACGGCGAAGGCTGGCGAGATTTCGACTGTGCAAGACGGTAATGTCATAGAGTGAGCTGTATGGCTTAGTTATTTCCTGTATCCTGGCTATGACGTCCCTTGTGAGACGAGGGGTATTGGCAACTGCAAGAATAACTACTTTGAACTCCTCACTCCTAATGAGCTCTAAGCTATCCAAGAGTCTTGCCAGGGTCCCTTCTTGGTTCAGCGGAGTCGGGTGGTCAAACATAATCACCTCACCAGCATCTGAACACCCACCTGCAGGACCCCAGTATGAAGGAATAGCTATGGTCATATTTTCCATTATTTGCTCGATCCAATCATTTGCCTGGTGGAAATATCCATAGGAGACTATCTCCGTTTGTCAATTTCCCGAGACAGAAACAGGGCGACAGTCCCACCACCTGGGTGTCCTACTCACGACAGGCAGCTTTCTTACGCTACTCAGTATCCCGCATCTCGGGAGGTATCTTACCAGGAAACACAAGGAAAGAAAAGAGCTCTCCAAATTCTTTTACATCGATGGATTGACAAGCGCCAGGTTTCATCCTATTCTACCCCCTGGAAGACGCAAGGAACGACTTTTGAACAACTGGTAGGTGACTCAGAAGTCTTGCTTATCCCTCGTTCAATTTAGAAGAAAACCGGGTTGATAGTACCGATATGCTTGGGATGTGGGATTTACGGACACCTACGAGAGCTCTATATGTCATGTTCATTTTGATAAGATGATCGTCATGTTTGGACTCAACGGCCTGGGGTAGTTTCATGTTTAAATCTATAATTTTTGATATGGATGGAGTCATAATTGATAGTGAACCGATCCATTTTGAGGTTGAAAAGAGGCTCCTGAAAGATTTAGGTGTAGCCATTTCTGACGAGGAATGTCATTCTTTTGTCGGTACTGCAAATAGAGAGATGTGGCTGCACATAAAAGACAAATACAAGCTTGACGAGTCAGTTGAAGAGCTGGTTGAAGTGGAAAGGACGACGTACATGGATTGTCTACTATCACAGGAGAATCTGAAGCCAATACCTGGGGTAGCTGAATTAATTGAAGAATTATACAGAAGAAAAGTGAAAGTTGTCCTAGCATCCTCCGCTTCACTGAAAAACATTGAAACAGTTACCAGGATGTTTAATTTGGAAAGATTCTTCGAGGTAAAGGTTAGTGGAGATGAGGTCAACAAAGGAAAACCAGCTCCAGACACTTTTCTTTACGCTGCTAAGATGATAGGTGCCGAGCCACAGGAGTGTATCGTAATAGAAGATTCAAAGAACGGGGTCAAAGCGGCTAAGTCAGCAGGAATGAGGTGTGTTGGTTTCAAGAATCCAAACTCTGGAAGGCAAGATTTGACTTCTGCAGATATCATCATAACCAGTTTTTCAGAAATTAATTACCAAAAGCTGCGCAAGATTTACGAGGAATCGCAGAAAGAATAGACAATCTTACTTGGCTATTCTAGATTTGCATGGACTCTCCACATTTCTTTTTCAGACACATTCAATCTATCCTGAATAATCATAGAAACGCAATCACAAAAAATAAGGAGACTTTGTTCAAAAAGATTGGTCATGGGTTGCTTGGAAGGGATTTCCCTCGGCAGGCGAAGTTTAGTAGGACAGGGAATTCTCACCGATACATCGCTGAGCTTCTTCAAAGTTGAACGGGAAGATGAGGTGATTAAGGCAACCTTCGCCCGGTGCTTTTTAGCTAGTCTTACCACATTTACAGTAGTCAAAGTCTCCCCTGAACCTGAACCAGCTACCAGAAGATCTCTCTTTTGAATGCCAGGCACCGTGGTTTCTCCCACTACATAAGAGTCCAATCCTAAGTGCTTAAGCCTTTTGGCAAAGGTCTTTAGCATTAACATGACTCTACCTACCCCGATGAAGAATAGCCTGTTTGCTTTCAATATATCGTCAATAAAGGCTTCTACTTCGTCTTCCTCAACTTTGCCCAAGACGAACCTTATCTCCTGGCAAGCGCCTTCCTTAAGCTTTTGAAACTCCACTTTTAGCTGACTCCGCAACTTCTCGAATCTCTCTTATGACAGAACTTCTGTCTCTCCTAACTCCGAAAAGACCCGACCTACCCAACACCAATATATCTGCCCCTGCCTGGACAACCTTCGGAATTGTCACCTTGTTAATGCATCCATCAACCTCAATTTCAACCGATAATCCCTTACTGCCGATCATCTTCTTTACTTGCTTAACCTTTTCTAAAGTCTGGGGTATGAAAGCTTGACTTAATAATCCCGTATCTATAGTCATTACAAGAACAATATCTAATTCGTTAAGGACATACTCAAGGTAAGAGAGAGGGGTAATAGGATTTAAGGCAATGCCTGCCTTCATTCCGCTATTCTTAATCCTCCCGATGGTGCGGAAAAGGTCAATGCATGCCTCCACGTGTACAATAACGATATCTATGCCTGCGTCGGCGCAGTTATCTATCTGTCTTTGAGGTTCGGTAACCTGCAGGTGAACTTCGAACGGAAGCCTGGTGCTTTCCCTTAAGGCAGCAGCTACCATGTGGCCCATAGTTATGGCCGGCACAAAATGGCCATCATTGATATCAAAATGGAAAAGATCCGCCCCTCCTTTCTCCAGCTCTTCTATTTCTTTTCCCAAGCAGGAAAAATCAGCACACATAATGGAAGGAGAAAGCTTAATCATAAGATCATCCTTGCAGATAACACTGCCTCTTCCAACCTGCCGGTCACCTTACTCATATCCTCTGCAGCAGCGGTCTGAGAGAAAGTGAAGTTATTTGGACAACATTTATCTTCAGACCAGCATACTTTCCCGTTTGGTCTAGACTCCTTAAGTTCAGTACAAGCACAGCTGTTCACTTAAGGATACGATTCCTTTTTGAATACCAAAGGATCATGGCTGGGTAGTATATGATCAGCTATGCTCAATATCTTGTCCGTAGACTGGTAAAAAGCCTCAAGACTCACAAATATTCCGGGAGGCCAGGGTGGATCATCTTCGAAATTTGCAAAGAGAGGAAAAGTATCGCCCGCGACAAAATAAACTCCATTGCTCGTTTTGACTGCCACCCCTTGTGATCCGGGAGTATGGCCCGGAGTCTTAATGACTTTCACCCCCGGGACAATTTCTTTATCACCTTCCACTATTTGCATTTTGGATAGGCATCCAAGAAAAGGGAGAGTGGCAAGATCAGCTTCATAATCCCTCCTATCTCTAGCCAGAGGAGCCACAGCGTATCTTAGTTCCTCTCTTTGTACCACAAAGGTGGCATTGGTGAAAAGTTTATTGCCGTAGCAATGATCCCAGTGCAAATGGGTATTAATAACAACAGTTATTTTATCAGGAGTAAGGCCTATTTTGTTGAGTCCTCCCTCGATTGTTTCCTCCTCAGTACGTGTCAACGGCTGGTGATATTTCGTGCCCCAATCAGAGTCGGAAGGCCCCGTATCAACCAAGATTCTTTCCCTAGCCCCTTCCAAATACCAGCCGATGCATGGCGCTACCATTTTTTTTCCAAAGTTTTTCAAACTGAGGAACACGGAAATGTCTATCTTAATCTTCCCCAGGGATACAGGTATAATCCTTATAGAGCATTTATCACTCACTTATTCCTCCTTGCCGCAAATGCCATTCAAATGGCTGTAGGGAAATATAGCAATTTCCAGAGAGAGTACTCCACTATAACGAAGCTATCCTTTCGAAAATGGGTACCAGCGCGTGATAAGCATCCTTGAAGATGAGGTAGAGATTTTCGTACCTTTCTCTAGTTTCTGGCCGTGGATAATTAGTTGCTGTAATCCTTACCAATTTTTCTGCCACAGAAAAATCCTGAAACATTCCAATGCCTACTCCTCCCGCAATGGCAGCACCTAAAGAAGTAGCTTCTTCTAATAACAGAGGACGAAGAAAAGGTTTTTCGCATACATCAGCTAGAGTTTGCCTCAGTACCCAACTCTTGGCTCCGCCTCCGATTTGTCTATAATAATATGGCCCAGGGCTATGTCAAGGATGCGTGACGTAAATGCTAGCTAGAATATCAAAAGCGTACTCTAGATTTGAGCCAACAGGGTCAACTTTTTCATTTTCTTGAAGTAATAATTCCCACTATGTTTTGCACCAAAAAGTGCGCACTATGATTGTAGCCAAAAAAATCAGCCACTTGACAACAAAGTTGAATAGGATAAGTACTTGACAAAAAAAGGTGATAGTACGATAATAACCGATGGGGAAGTTAGATCTTTGGCGAAGGAAAAACTAAAACAAGGGCCGGGAGGAGGTGAGAAACAGGTAGGCCGTTAGCTAGGGAAAAAGAAAGCTTCTCTGAATAAGGAAGGTGTCAAGTAATTGAGTTTCTTCAAAGGGGAAGTTTCAGAGAAAGAGTGAAGTAAGTCGAAAGGAGCGAAGGCTCATGTATAAAAGGGTCATTTTTGTGTCTTTGATAAGTTTTTGTTTGCTCCTACCAACGGCGCTTGTGGCAACCGCTGAAAAAGTAGATTTCACAGGAAGAGAGCTCAGTATACTGGTCAATGACACACACGTACAGGTGGTTGATGCCTGGAAACCTCTGTGGGAGCGAGACACCGGTGGCAAAATCAATGTCATTCTGGTCCCCTATGTAGGTTTGAGTGACAAGATGTGGATTGAGTTCAGAACCAAGAGCGGCACATTCGATACTGCTGCCATCCCCTCCACCTGGCTGGGAGATGTTGCCGGTGGGGGTCATGTTGTCGAGTTGGATCCCCTGTTCACAAAATACGGCTACCCTGACTGGGATGATATTCTCCCGGCAATTAAGGTAA
>CAYYHL010000003.1:0-28615 GCA_964471775.1 uncultured Clostridia bacterium | reverse complement strand
GTACGATACTGCAAGAGCCGAGAGGATCTTGCCAAATGCTGTTTTTCAGAGTTCTGTTCTAGATGGCTAATCGGTCAGCTTGACACGAAATCTTAATTGTTGTATTACAGTTGACAAAAAAGGGTCGGCGGTGTACTATAGAATATAAATAATAAATTATTTGTTGTGGATAGAGATAAGTCGGATGATTAAAGGAATAGGGGAGCAGCTGCATCGTACGCTCAAAGGAAGAATTGTTGCACTTGAAATGTCACCGGGGGAGCGGATTAACTTCCCGGATCTATGTGAGGAGTTTGGAGTTAGTCTCAGTCCTGTGCGCGAAGCAGTGAAGAAGTTATGTGAGAGTGGACTTGTCGAGTTTTTGCCCCGAAGAGGCTATTACATATTTAGACCCACCTGCGAGGATGTCCAAAACATCTATGAACTGAGAAGAATGTTTGAGCACTATGCACTCAAATCCTTTGACCCGAACAACCAGCACAGTCAGGATCTTGAAAGACTTGAAAGACTGGGGCACGCTGCCTTGGGTAAGAGGGAGGAGGAGAAAAAAACAATCTTGCTGGAAACCGAGCAGATACATATCTTCATAATCAGACACTCAGAAAATGTCTATATGAAGAATCTTTTCGGATCAATCTATGATTTCACTCTGCTTTTCCAGCATCTGGTAGAGAGGAACATAGATGAATTCATAGCTCACCACACCGCTATTGCAACGACTCTCCTGGAAGGAAATACTAATACCGCCCATAAAGTGATGGATAAGCATATTGACACGGCTGTTGTGGAGATATGTAGAGCATTGCAGGCCAGAGAAAAGCAGCAGGTAGCTGTTGGAACGTAGAGTTTTTCATATCTATTGCAAAAACTACTTTTGGGCAAGGGAGGGTTAATAGAAAATGGCATTTTTAGTGGGCAAACGAGGAGCGAAAGCGAGCCGGGAACGGGAAAAGGTGGGAGGCGGAGGTATATACCGGAGTAGCTTCTTTCCGTGGCTTTTGATGATGCCCACTCTTGCAGTGTTGGGATTAATAGGCCTTTTCCCTTTCGGATATGCTATTTACCTGGCCGGGCGAAAGCTCATCCTTTCCAAGATGTATCTTCCCAACCCCTTTGTGGGGCTGGCCAACTTCCAGTACCTTATGCAGGACCCTACCTTTATTCATGCTCTATTCATCACCATGATTATTACTGTAGAAGCAGTATTCATTGAGTTCTGGTTGGGACTGGGTCTGGCAACGCTCGCCCAGCGAAGCATTAGAGGGAAGGGATTTTTCCGGGTATGTCTTCTTATTCCAATGGCAATAACTCCAGTGGTAACGGGTCTCATGTGGCGATTCATGCTCTACCCCGGGGCAGGGCTAATTCCTTACTATGGAAAGCAACTCGCTAATTTATTTGGTCGCGAGACTTTTCCCGAGCTTTTGAGTGTCCAGTATGCCCTACAGACCATAGTTGCTGTTGATGTCTGGCAATGGACACCTTTTATGTTCTTAATTTTGTTGGCCGGGCTTGCTTCTATACCGCCGGAGCCTTATGAGGCAGCTAGAATAGATGGTGCCAGCTCCTGGTTCATTTTCAGAAGCGTGACCCTGCCTCTCCTAAAACCCATGATCCTGATCGCCATTCTTATTCGAACTATGGATGTTTTCAGAATTTTTGACAAAGTTTTCGTGCTCACCTCAGGAGGGCCGGGTGATGCTACTGAGACCCTTGCCTATTACCTTTATCGCTCTGGATTTAAGTTTTTCCATGCATCCAGAGGAGCGGCAATTGCCTTGATAGCGCTCGTCATAATAGTTGGCTTCAGTTTCTTGTTCGTTAAACTACTAAGAAAGGAAGCGGTGATAAGATGACAGATAACAAAGTAGAAAAATTTGTGTACCGAAGGGGGCGTGGGTGGAATATCGTGGCCTACGTTGTGCTTTCCCTGGCAAGTGCCATAGCTATTTTTCCCTTGATCTGGTTGGGAATGACCGCCTTTAAAGACCGGATAACTGCTTTCGCCTTGCCTCCAGTCTGGATTTTTACCCCTACCTTTGAAAGCTTCAAGGTTCTCATTGGGTTCAGACATATGGAACTATTTATGCTTAACAGCACTATCGTAGCTCTTGGATCGACTGGTCTTTCCATTGGTGTGGGGGTGTTTTGTGCCTATGCCTTAGCCAGGTTTCGATTTCGGGGAGGAGAGAGCATAGCCTTCTGGATTCTAACTAACCGCATGATTCCCCCTCTTGCTCTTGCTCTTCCTATATTTATCCTGTTTCAGAGCTGGCATTGGCTGGACACCCGGCGTGGCTTGACGTTTCTTTACACGGCCATGCAGCTTCCCTTTGTGGTCTGGATACTGAGGGGGTACTTCGAGGAGATACCTCACGAACTCGAGGAAGCAGCTATGGTGGATGGAGATAGCTGGTTTTCTGCCTTTCGCAAGGTTACTCTTCCTCTGGCTGGGCCAGCTATTGCTGCCACAGCTATATTTGTGCTGATTCTTTCCTGGAATGAATTTCCTTTTGCTCTGATCCTGACCGGAGCAACATCCCGCACTATGCCTCCGGCAGCGGTAACGTTTATGGTAGAGAGCAATATTCACTGGAACGAAATTGGTGCAGCTTGTCTTCTTATTGCACTGCCTATGGTTGTTTTTGTGCTGATTGTGCAGAGACAGTTTGTAAGAGGTCTCACCATGGGACTGGTGAGAGAATAAGGGGAGGTTCTAATGGCTGAAGTCCGTGTTCGGGAATTATACAAGAATTTCGGAAGGGTGATTGCTGTTGATCACATCAATCTAACGGTTAAGGATACGGAATTTGTTTGTTTGTTGGGTCCCTCTGGTTGTGGGAAGACCACCACCTTGCGCTGTATAGCCGGTCTTGAGATACCGACCAGTGGAGAAATTCGCATCGCGGACCGGGTAGTAACGTATGCGCAACCCAAGGATCGGAATATTGGGATGGTTTTTGAAAGGTATGCCCTTTATCCTCACCTTACCGTCTTTGACAATTTGGCATATCCCTTGAGAGTTCGCAAGCAATCCCGTGAGACTATTAAGAAGAGGGTGAACGAGGTAGCTAGCATTCTGGAGATAATCCCGCTGCTGGATCGATACCCCCGCCAGCTTTCGGGAGGGCAGATGCAAAGAGTTGGCATAGGAAGAGCTATCGTGAGGGAGGCTTCTGTTTATTTGATGGATGAGCCGATTTCCCACCTGGATGCCAAGCTTAGAGCTCATATGAGAGGTGAGCTCAAGAGGCTTCAAAGAGTGATAAAATCAACCACCATCTATGTTACTCACGATCAACTGGAAGCTATGAGTATGGCCGACAGAATCGCGGTACTGAATGAAGGTGTTATCCAGCAGTACGCTTCCCCTGATGACATATTTGATACTCCCTCCAATCGCTTTGTGGCCAACTTTGTGGGTGAACCCAGTATGAATTTCATTGAGTGCACTCTGAAAGAAAGTGACACCAAGGCTTCTCTTAAGGCAAAAAGCTTTGAAATTAGTGTTCCCCGAGAATGGGTTAAAGGCAGTAAGGCCTGGGAAAAAGGCGAAAGTCTCATCTTGGGCATAAGACCTGAGCACATCAGGATGAGAGCCGGTGGTGAGGCAAAAGAGGCAAGGGATTTGATTTCAGGAGAGGTGTGGGTGTATCAGCCTCTTGGCTCAGAAGACATCTTTGATATTAAGTTAGCTGGTGAAGAAATCATGAAGGTGAGGACACCTGCGGAGCAGGCTCGCTACGTTGTTCACGAGATGGGTAAGAAGACCCTGCTGGAGTTCGATAAAGAGAGAATGTATCTATTTGATAGGGATACAGGAGAGACCCTGGTTCAGGCACAATTTACTCAGAACAAGAACAAAGGGGAATAGCTGATGATAGGGAAGAAAGAGGTGGTACTTCTTTTGATATGGATAGCTTTTACTTTTACCAGTTGTAGGGCATTAACGCTAGGGACTAGGATATTAACGCCAGACCTCTTGGGTGTAGTTCCTTATCTCATCTGGGCCGCCTCTATGTTTGGACTGTTCTTCTTGAATAGGAAGATAAGAGCCATGTCCTGGCCAATCGAATTTATGCTGTGGATGGGCATTCTTCTGATAGTCATAAACCTTCTGTGGCTGAAATGGACCTGAGGAAAATCGCTCCTCGAGCGAAACGAAAACCGGTAGACGAGATGTTTCCAGCAATGCGGAAATCCTGCAGTTGGTGAAAAGGTTTATCACAAGGATATGATGTGTGCGAAAGGAGGTGAGGAGATAATCAAACACTCTGGTAGATGGCCAAACACATTTGATGTTGTGGAGAACCTTGTAGAACAAGGAGGTAAAGGATGAGAAGAAAGAGTGGTTGGTGGAGAGTTGTTGTCGTCATGGCCGTAGCAGGGCTTGTTGTGGCACTTAGTCTGGGTGTTGCTTATGGACAAAAGCCCATTACCGAGCGCTACCGTGGGACAACGGTCCGGGTGATGGGCATAGCTTTTCCCCATATAACCCAGATCTGGAGGATGAAGGGTGAGTTTGAGAAAGAATACGGGATCAAGGTGATAGTGGATGAATATCCTCAAGATCAGCTGCAGCAACTTTCTCTCTTGGACTGTGCTCAGCATACCGGAAATGTTGACCTGATCAGCGTAGACTGTATGTGGACAGCTTCCTTCGCCTATCCTGGGTATCTTGAGCCACTAACGAAGTACGTGAACGATCCCGATATGACACTGCCCGCGTTCGATGCGAATGATTTTGCTCCCCGTGCATGGAGCGGTACAGGTGTAATAGAGGATGTTTTTTATAATGTTCCCATGGGTGCATCTTCCGCTGGGCATGCGATGAGAAAAGATTACTTTGAAGCGGCCGGACTGGAGGTACCGAAAGCTCGAGCAGAGTGGACCGTCGATAAGTTCTACGATGCGTGCCAGAAACTCACCCAGCCCGAAAAAGACATCTACGGTTTTGCCACTAACGCTAGAAGAGGTGTAGAGACGTCATTCACCTGGTGGAGCGTCTGGGCCTACCTCTTCCAGAAGCCTGAGCGATGGTGTAAGGATGAGCTTCTTGGGCCAAACTGGGAGGTTACCGTTGACCATCCTGATACGGTTGAGTCACTAAGGTTTTTCGTCAGCCTGAAGCCGTTCTGTCCTCCAGGATCGGAGAATTTCGGCTACGATGAGACTGTTACCGCTTGGCAGCAGGGAAGAGCAGCCATTGCCTGGACCTACGGCTCTCTCATAGGGGCACACTTTGAGAATCCGGAGGTCTCCAAGGCAGCGGGTAAGAGCGTATACGTTCCTGCTCCCTTGGGTCCATATGGCATGGGCTCACCCCACTTTGGTTCCTGGGGTATCGCTATGAATAAAGACTCCAGGAATAAAGGGGCAGCCTGGGCCTTTATTCAATGGGCTTGTAGTAGGGATCTGGCCAAAAGATGGACTTTGGAGGGTGGGCACACTCCGAGGCACTCTGTCTATCGAGACCCGGAGGTTCTTAAAGCCCAACCCTACATGGACTGGCTGTATGATCATATGCTCCACTGGGCCAATCCTGATACCAGGCCCATGCTTCCTGAGTGGTCAGAGATAAACGAGGAGTTGACGCTCTTTCAAAACAAGGCCTGGGTAGGGGAAGTTACTCCTGAAGAAGCTCTCAAAGGTATGCAGCGCGGCATAGAAATTCTGATGAGGGAAGGCGGCTACTACGACCCGGACGTGAAAAAGCCTATCCAACAGTGGCGGAATATGAAGTACTACGATCTTAATCCAACAGGGTGGAAATAGAGCTGAGACAGTAGATAAGGTTGTTGGCACTGACGGAGAGAGCGGGCCAGATGTGTGGTCCGCTCCTCCCCAACAATCTTGTCACCATCATAGGGAGATAATTAGACAGGGAGTACGCAGGAGACCTAATTTCTACTGAATAACTTGTTGTCGCAACCGGTCTTTGAGCATCCAAAGTAAAAGAAGTGGGGACTTAGCTCCACCCAGTGTGTGCTACAAAGAGGAGCTGGGAAGGGAAAGGAGGTGAGGTAGAAACAACCATAAGGATCTGATAGTTTCCAAAGGTTGAATAAGGAGGTAGAATATGAGGTCAAAGAGTGCGTGGTCGAGAGTTATTGTCATTTTGTCAATAACAGGGCTGATGCTCGCGCTCGTCTTGGGCGCTGCCTACGGACAAAAGCCTGCCACCGAGCGTTTTCGCGGAACAACGGTCCGGGTGATGGCCATCAATATGCCCCAGATAAAACCCTTCTGGACCCTCATCCCTGAGTTCGAGGAAAAATACGGAATCAAGGTCATAGTGGATGAGTTTCCCTTTGATCAGCTGCAGGAAAGATCTCTCATGGAATGTGCTCAGCATACCGGGGGCTACGACATCATCAGTATCGACTGCATGTGGATAGCTTCCTATACCCTCCCTGGATACGTTGAGCCAATCATGAAGTACATCAAGGACCCCGGCCTGACCGATCCCGAGTTCGATCTGGGTGATTTCGTTCCCCGACAGATCAGTGGTACCGGGGTGATGAATGATGTCCTGTATAACATGGTTCAGAGTGGCTCTTCCTGCGGACAGAGCATCAGGAAGGATCTATTTGAGGCGAACGGGCTAGCGCTCCCCAAGACCAAGGCCGACTGGAACTATGAGTACATGACGGAGGCCATAGAGAAACTCACCCGTCCTGAGGAGGGATACTACGGTTTTGCCACTCACGCTCGAAGGGGTATGGAATGGGGCTTCACCTGGTGGTTTGACGTATACGCCTTCCAGAAACCCGAGCGATTCAGCAAGGATGAGCTTTTTGGGCCAGACTGGGAGATTACCCTTGATCATCCGGATACGGTGTGGTCACTGGACTGGTTCGTGGGCAACAAACCCTTCACTCCTCCCGGGTCTGAAAACTTCGGCTATGACGAGGTCTCAACTAGTTATCTAACGGGAAAAATTGCTGTCGCCTGGAACTATGGGGACTGGATAGCCGGGCAGTTTGAGAACCCAGAGGTCTCCGCGGTAGTGGGTAAGAGCCTGCACATCAACGATGTGACAGGGCCATACGGTATGGATGACCCTCACTTTGGCTCCTGGGGTCTTTCTATCAACGCAGACTCCAAGAACAAAGAAGCAGCCTGGGTTTTCATGCAGTGGCTCCTCAACAAGCCCAACGCGAGGCGAGTTGCCTTGATGGGTGCGGGTCCTCCCAGACACTCCATCTATAGAGACCCCGTAATCCAGGAGATGCAGCCCTGGATCAAGTGGATATATGAGCATCAGCTTCACTGGGCCAACCCTGACACCAGACCCATGATTCCTGAATGGACAGAGATTGCCGAGACAATGGGCCTCTGGGGAAATAGGTGCTGGATTGGGGAAATAACGCCGGAAGAGGCTATCAAGGGCATGGCCAAGGATTGTGAGCGGATAATGGAGGACGGCGGTTACTATGATCCAGCGGTCAAGAAGCCTAAGCAGCAGTGGCGGAACATGGTGTACTACGACAACAATCCGCTAGGATGGAAGTAGAGCGTGTTTGGGCCGAATGGATAGAAGAGAATAGCTCAGTTTTGTGGGGAGGGCGAGCCAGGGATGGCCGTCCTCCCCACTAGTTACTGCTGGTTAAGCTCTTGAGAATAATGATGCCTGGAAGAGGGAAGTTCAGATATAGAAGCTGCACTCAAGATTCAAGGAAGGAGGAAGCAAGGTGAAGTTTGAGGGTAAAACAGTCATCGTAACCGGAGCCGGAAGAGGAATTGGCGAGGCTTACGCTCTCGGGTTTGCCAGGGAGCGAGCCAATGTGGTGGTAGTTGATGTTGTGGCCTCTCGTGCCGAGTCCACAGCAAAGAAAGTGGAAGGGGCTGGCGGAAAGTCTCTTGTTCAGGCCATAGATGTTTCCAAAAAGAAAGATGTTGATGCGATGGCAGAAAAGACTGTGGAGCGTTTTGGAAGAATAGATGCTCTGGTAAATAATGCCGGGGCCCTTTTTCAGGAGCCGTTCTTAACGTCAACCGAAGAGCAGTATTACAAGATATACGATGTGAATGTTAAGGGGCTTTTTCTCTGCGCTCAGGCGGTCGCCAGGCAGATGATAAAACAGAAGAAGGGTAAAATTATCAATGTTTCTTCAATTGCTGCCATTGTAGGACAGGCCAACTTATCTTTATACAGCTCCTCCAAGGGGGCGGTTCTTTCTCTCACCCGGGCTATGGCCCTGGAGCTTGCGCCCCATAATATTCAGGTTAATGCCATCCTCCCTGGAACAACGGAAACTCCTATGGCAGCAGACGCTTTGGCCAATCCAGAAACTCGAGCCCAGTTAACCAGCGGGATTCCTCTGGGTAGATTAGGAAAGCCTGAGGACCATGTGGGAGCAGTTCTTTATTTTGCCTCTGAGGAATCTAACTGGTGCACCGGTCAGACCTTAATTGTGGATGGTGGCTACTCTATGGTGTGATCCAGGAAGTGGAACGGGGTGGCAAAAACCTGGTTGCTAGTCGATAGTGCACATAGATGTGCTGGAGCTGATAGAAGGCCAGGGAAAGCTGCTCACCGAGACTGATCCAGGCGAGGGCAGGGGTCTTTCGCCACAAAGAATCCCCATATGTCGCTAAGCACAGTAAAAACTGAATCCATGGATACAATCGCTCTTTGTCATCCTTTGAGGTGTGCGGCTGGCAAATTTGGGGGAACCCTGAGGGATACTTCAGCTGTAAATTTAGCCTCAGCCGTCGTCAAACGAATTCTATCTTGTTCTGGATTGGACCCCTCCCTTGTTAATGAATGCATTGTGGGTAATGTTCTGCAGGCGGGTCAGGGTATGAATCCGGCTCGACAGGTTGCCCTTAAAGGTGGGCTTCCGGTGGAAGTCCCTGCTGCAACCGTCAACAGGGTATGTGCCTCGGGCCTTCAAGCTGTTGTTTCTGCCGCTCAAGCCACAAAAACAGGTGATGCAGAGCTCATAATCGCCGGGGGAATGGAAAGCATGAATCAGGCTCCCTACTACCTGAAAAAAGCCCGGTATGGATACAGAATGGCTATGTATAAGGATGAGCTGGTCGACGGCATGGTGTACGATGGTCTTTGGGATGTCTTTGATGACTGCCATATGGGGATCACGGCTGAGAATATAGCCGAAAAGTACCAGCTATCAAGGAAGGAGCAGGATGAGTTTGCCCTACGAAGTCACGTGAAGGCCAGGGCAGCTATTGAATCAGACTATTTTGGGGACCAGATTGTTCCCATAGAGGTTTCCCTGGGAAAGGGAAGACCCATATTGTTCGATACAGATGAAGGGGTACGATTTGATACCTCCCTGGAGAAGCTGGCAAAGCTTCCGGCGGCCTTTAAGGAGGATGGAACGGTAACTGCTGGAAACTCCTCCGGCATAAGCGACGGAGCTGCTGCGATGATAGTTGCCACCGAGAAAAAGGCACAAAGTCTGGGGCTAGAGGTTTGTGGCAAGGTTAAATCCTACGCTCTGGTCGGAGTAGAGCCATCCTTCATGGGGCTGGCACCGGTACCGGCTATTAACAAAGCTCTTAGCAGGGCGGCGCTCACTCTGGACGATATTGACCTTTTTGAGATTAATGAGGCGTTTTCCGCCCAGTGCCTGGGGGTTTTGAGAGAGCTTCCCGTTCCTCAGGATAAACTCAATGTGAACGGAGGTGCTATCGCCCTGGGACATCCCATCGGAGCGACAGGAGCAATTCTTCTGGTAAAGATTCTTCATGAGATGCGAAGAAGAGATGTATCTTTAGGTCTTGTTTCTCTTTGTGTGGGCGGAGGCATGGGTATGGCTCTCATCGTTGAGAGAGGGTGAGAATTCTTCGAGGAGAGAATGATTTATGAACGTCTTAATAACCGGTGGAACAGGCTTCATTGGGTCACACCTTGCCAGATTCCTGCACAAAAAAGGAGAAAAAGTCACCCTGTTTGATATAGAACCAAACCTTGGATTAGTTGATGATATTAAGGGTGAACTTGGCCTTGTAAAAGGGGATCTCGCCTGTTTGTCTGACCTGCTCTCAGCAGTCAAAAACAATAAGGTCGAAATCATATATCATACGGGCGCTCTTCTTTCGGCGAAGGCTGAGGACTCTCCCATTACTGGGTTCAGAACGAACCTCATTGGAACCTTCAATGTACTGGAAGCAGCTCGCCTCTTTGACGTAGAGATGGTGATTTTTCCAAGTAGTATAGCAGCCTTTGGAGAAGGAGTGACCAACCCTGTCCCCAATGAAGCCTCTCAGAGGCCAACCACAATGTACGGGGTAGCTAAGGTTGCGGGTGAGATGCTGGGAGAGTATTATCACAGAAAATTTGGAGTGAACTTTCGATGCTTCCGGCTTCCTTCGGTGGTAGGTTCAGGAAGGGGTCCAGGCGGGGCATCCGCTTATTCGACGTTAATGATTGAGAAGCCCGCCAGGGGAGAGAGTTACCAGGTTTATGTTGGCCAGGATTCAAAGATGCCTATCCTTTACATAAAGGACGCCCTGAGAGCCTTTTCTGGCCTGCAGAAAGCTGATGAGGCAAAGCTCAAGAGGAGGGTCTACAACATAGGTGGTATCTCACCCACCGCTGGTGAGATAGCAGAATCAGTTATAAGACATGTCGAAGGCGCCAGGCTGGAGTTTTGTCCGGACATAGGGATGCAGGAAATCATTGACAGCTGGCCTGAGGCATTGGATGAGACCCGGGCAAGAGAAGAATGGGGCTGGTTCGTCAAGTACCACCTGGATGATATGGTAGAGGATTTTGTGAAGGAGGTAAGGTCTTTTGGTGCCCAAAAAAAATAAGAGAAAACAAAACTGGGGAGCTTCGTCCCTGGATACTAAAGGGACCTCTGGCGAGAAGCCCAAGAAAGTTGCAGTGGTCGGTGCCGGAACCATAGGCACGAGCTGGGCAACGTTTTTCGCAACGAAAGGTTATCAGGTTAATCTCCAGGACATCGAAGAAGAACGCTTGCACCAAGCACTGAAAACCATCATAAGCAACCTGGAATTCTTGACAGAAAGCGAACTTCTGAATGAGGATTCTACATCTATCTTGAAAAGGGTTCAGCCTACCACGGATCTATCTTTTGCGGTGAAAGATGTTGAATATGTGCAGGAATCAGCATTCGAAAGCTACGAGGTTAAGAAGAAGCTTTTTGCTCAAATGGACTCTATCTCCTCAGAGAATGTAATTCTGGCAAGTAGCTCGTCAGGTCTTCTCATGAGCGAGATCCAGAAGGTTGCCAAGAATCCCGAGAGATGCATAATTGCACATCCTTTCAATCCTCCACATCTTATACCTCTGGTAGAGCTGGTTCCGGGTAAGAGAACCTCTGAGGAGACTGTAGAAATGGCCTATCGATTCCATAGGATGATGGGAAAGACTCCCTTAAGAGTTAGAAAGGAGGTGCCGGGGCATGTAGCCAACAGGCTGTGCGCGGCGCTGTGGCGGGAGGCAATTGACCTGGTGCGTAAAGACATTGCCTCAGTGGAGGATGTTGATCTTGCCGTTTGTAGAGGTCCAGGGCTTCGTTGGGCCTTCATGGGGCCTCATATTACCTATCATCTGGGAGGCGGAAGTGGAGGAATTCAAGAGTTCATAGAGCATATAGGACCAACATTCGAGAGTTGCTGGGGCTCTATGAGCAGCTGGACTTCCATACCTCCTTCGGCGCTCAAGAAGGTAGTGAAGGGACTAGAGGAGGAAGTGGAAAGAAGGAATTTGGAGGAGCTGGCCAGGTGGCGGGATGCCAAATTAGTCAAAATCCTGAAGGCTATTTCCGACGATTCCCCTTTCACTTAGTGAAAGGTGGTCCTTTTAAGAATGGGGCAAATTGTGAGAGACAAAGGGGAATGAGTAAATGACAAATAAGCTAAGGGGGGTAGGAATGAGTGAAGAAAAGCGGGAAAAACTGGCGCTGGAACTGGAGAGAAAGGCCTACAAGTTCCGAATAATGGAGCTGGAAATGATGAGGGACTCGGAAGCAAGTGGGCATTACGGGGGTTCTATGTCGGTTATGGACATTTTGACTGTTCTATACTTCAAGGTCATGAGAGTGGACCCAGATAATGAGGACTGGGAGGATCGGGATCGCTTCGTCTTGAGCAAAGGACATGCCTGCAACGCCTTGTGTCCGGTACTGGCGGAGAAAGGCTTTTTTTCTCGTGACATCTTGCCCACTTTCAACAAGTTGGACAGTCCCTTTGGGATGCATCCAGATAAGAACAAAATCTCTGGATGTGATGCAAGCACTGGCTCTCTGGGGCATGGCACCCCTATTGCTGTGGGCATGGCTATGGCCGGGAAGTATTTGAAGAAAGACTACAGAGTATATGTGGTCTTGAGTGACGGTGAGGTGGCTGAGGGTTCTACCTGGGAGGCTGTCGAGACTGCTTCCCATTTTAACCTGGACAATCTATGTGCAACCATAGATAGAAACAAATACAGCCTTGATGGCCCTACCGAGGGTCCCGGTGTTCTTGGAGAGCGCGGGATCGAAGGAACCATGAGCCTCGAGCCTATAGACAAGAAGCTGGAAGATTTCGGCTGGCACGTTATAAAGTGTGACGGGCATGACTTTATCCAGCTTATGGATGCTTATGATGAGGCAGCCAGGACAAAGGGAAAACCCACCGTCATCATAGCAGATACCTTTAAGGGGAAGGGAATCTCGTTTATTGAGGATAAGTATGAATGGCACTACGGACAGTTTACCCCGGAGCAGTACAAAACGGCAATTGATGAGCTAACGGCTACCTTAAAAAGATTAGAACAAAAATCGGCATAGAGGGAGGACAATCAATGGCAGAAATATCCAGTTTTACTATGGCAGACCTGGCGGACGTTACCACTCCGAGAGATGTTTTTGGCAAGGTTCTAATCGAGCTCGCAAGAGAAAATCCAAGAATTGTAGCTTTGTCTGCTGATCTTATGCTCTCCACCAAATTGAAGGATTTTGCCAAGGAATTCCCTGGAAGATTCATCGAGACCGGACTGACAGAGCAGGCTGCAGTTAGTATGTGTGCTGGAATGGCCAGCTGTGGGCTGATGCCTTTCTTCGCCACCTTTGCCGCGTTTGCTACGATGAGACCCTGTGAGCAGGTAAGAACCGATATTACCTACCCAAAGCTTAACGTGAAGATAGTGGGAACCCATGCCGGGCTGAGTATGGGACCGGGAGGGACTACTCATCATGCGACTGAGGATATAGCTATTATGCGCTCTATGGCAAATATGACGGTTCTGGTACCTTCGGACATGATTCAAACGGTCAAAGTTGTGAAGAGCGCAGCAGAGTTTGAAGGTCCTTGCTACATTCGGTTGATTAGGGGAGCCGAGTCGCCTATTGACATTTACCAGAGCGTGGAAGAGTGCCCATTTGAAATAGGAAAAGCTACCGTGATCAAAGAGGGAAATGATGTGACCGTGATTGCGGCAGGAGCTCCCGTGGTGCAGGAATCCTTTGCTGCGGCAAACGAGCTAGAGAGAGAAGGGATACATGTCAGGGTAATTGATATGGCTTCAGTGAAACCTATTGATAAAGAAGCAATTGTAAAGGCAGCAGAGGAGACGGGAGCCATAATCACCGTGGAAGATCACAACATTATGGGAGGAGTAGGCAGCGCCGTAGCGGAGGTGGTGGTACAAGAGAGACCTGTGCCTATGAAACTGGTGGGTGTTCCCGATGTCTACTCAACACTTGGACCTCCGGGAGAACTGTGGGCACGATATGGACTGAACTCGAGCTCTCTTATTGGAACAGTAAAGGATTTCCTGAAGAAGATAAAATGATGGATTAAGAAATTGTCTTTGGGAGGATTGAAAAATGAAGAAGATCTACCGGGTTAACATGGCAGATGTGAAGGTTGCGGAAGAGCCGCCAGGGAAAGACTATGAGGGGCTCGGCGGAAGAGGTCTAACCTCAACCATTGTGGCAAAAGAGGTTCCAGCTGACTCTCACGCTCTGAGTAGCGAGAATAAGATAGTCTTTGCCCCCGGACTTCTGGGAGGGACGTCTGCTGCTTCTTCGGGAAGACTATCTGTGGGAGCAAAGAGTCCCCTCACCGGTGGCATCAAGGAGTCAAATGCCGGGGGAACAGCCGCTCACAAACTTGCCAGGCTGGGTATTGCAGCCATCGTGGTAGAAGGAAGGTCTTCTACCCAGGCATGGTACATCCTCAAGGTATCTTCTCAGGGAGCTGAATTGGTGCCCGCTGCCGACCTGAAAAGCCTTGGGAATTATGAGCTGGTTGAAAAACTCAGGAGAAGATTTGGGAAGGATATATCCTGTATCTCCTGCGGTCCAGCGGGGGAGATGTTAATGTCGGCAGCCAGTGTAGCAGTTACTGATAGAGAAGGCCGACCTACCCGTCATGCTGGTCGAGGCGGAATGGGAGCGGTTATGGGTTCGAAGAAACTGAAAGTCATAGTGGTAGATGATAGCGGCACCAGTGCAGTTATACCGAAAAACCGAGAAGCTTTTGCCTCTGCTGCAAGAGTGTTCACCAAGGCTTTGGGGGAGCACGAGACCACTTCAGTCACCCTTCCCAAGTACGGTACCAATGTTTGTGCTAATCTCATTCAAGAAGTCGGGGCCTATCCTACTCGTAACTTTAGCAATGGGGAATACGAAGATGTGGATAAGATCTCAGGAGAGACTCAACGGGACGTTATTCTGGAAAGGGGTGGTATTGCAACACATGCCTGTCTTCCTGGGTGTAAAATATCCTGCTCCAGAATATGGGTGGATAAGAATGGCAACTATCTCACCAAGGGTCCGGAGTATGAGACTATCTGGGCCAACGGAGCCAACTGCGGAATAAACGATCTTGATGCTATAGCCACTATGGATCGTTTGTATGATGACTACGGGCTTGATACTATTGAGATGGGGGTTACTATTGCTGTGGCTATGGAAGCTGGAGTTAAGAAATTTGGAGACGCTCAAGGGGCAATTGAGCTTATTAAAGAAGCAGGAAAAGGGACGCCCCTGGGAAGAATTCTGGGAAATGGAGCAGCCGTAACTGGCCAGGCATTTGGGGTCTCTCGTGTGCCGGTAGTAAAAAGACAGGGCCTCCCTGCTTATGATCCTCGTTCCATCAAAGGACAGGGGGTTACCTTTGCAACTAGCCCCATGGGGGCTGATCATACTGCGGGATACGTAGTATCTCGTAATGTTTTCAAAATTGGTGGAGATATTGATCCTTTGACAACAGAAGGGCAGGCGGAAGCTTCAAGAGAAATGCAGATTAGCACAGCGCTTATCGATAGTCTGGGTCTTTGTCTTTTTGTCACCTTTGCCACCGACGATAAGCCAGAGGCGTGGGAGGCTGTTCGGAACATGGTAAATGCTCTGTATGGATGGAATCTTACCGAGGAAGATTTTCAGAAACTTGGGAAAAGTATCCTCTCCACCGAAGTTGACTTCAATAGACGAGCAGGATTCTGCGAGACCGATGATCGCCTACCATACTTCTTTAAGACAGAGAAGCTCCCTCCCCACAATTCTGTTTTTGATGTGAGTGACAAAGACTTAGACGGGGTTCTTAAGTTTTGATTTCTTTAT
This sequence comes from uncultured Clostridia bacterium, assembly GCA_964471775.1. Classification (GTDB taxonomy): domain Bacteria; phylum Aerophobota; class Aerophobia; order Aerophobales; family AE-B3A; genus SOJT01. Next base: position 13,067 of record CAYYHL010000003.1, on the reverse strand, counting down.
GCGAGGTTAACAGATGCAAGTTGAAGTTAGACTATTTGCCGGGCTACAAAAATATCTTCCTGAAAATAGCAGCAAGAACTCCTGCCGGATGGAGACTAACCAGGGCGACACCGTAAAGGATGTTCTCGAAAGGCTGAATGTACCTTCCAAAAAACTCAGAGGGCTGATGATTCTGGCGAACGGAACTCATGCTAACCTCGATCATGTGCTGAGTGAGGGTGATGTGCTCAGTGTTTTCCCCGTTGTCGCCGGCGGATAGACTGGTTAGTTAGGTATGGCGCTCAAGTAGGAGATAATTTTTATGTTGGTGGGAAAAAGGAGTAAGTATGAAGCAAGCAAGATTCTTTCGGATACCTTCTGGAGTTATTGTAGGGTGCAACGCCTCCAGTTTTTCCGGTAGGGAGGCCAAGACATTAGGTGGGACAAAGGCTCTTATTGTTACTGATCGGAACTTGACCGAGATGGGATTTCTCTCTGGGATTGAGTCATCACTCGATTCTGAGAGAATTGATTATGAGGTCTTTGACGAAGTTACTGCAGAACCCACCGTGGATTATGTGGAGAAGGGCTTAGATCTCTACCGCAGATCAAAATGTGACTTCATCATTGCTCTGGGCGGGGGAAGTCCAATCGATACGGCCAAGGCTATTTGCATTATGGCTTCAAATCCCGGGGTCATTCAGGATTATAAGGGATTGGACAAGGTTCCCAGGCCGGGAGCTCCCCTTATCGCCATACCTACCACAGCGGGAACAGGAAGTGAAACCACTATATTTACCATCATCACCGATACCAAAACCAATGTGAAAATGCTCATTGGAAGCCCCTTTATTTTGCCCAGTGTGGCTCTTGTCGATCCATTGCTCACAGTCTCATCACCTCCCTCGGTAACAGCGGCTACAGGCGTAGATGCTCTAACTCACGCCATTGAGGCCTATGTTTCAGTTAAAGCACAGCCTATGTCTGACGTATTTGCTCTTTCTGCTACTAAGCTTTTGTCAGAGAATCTGAGACAGGCGTGGGCGAATGGGGATAATCGGGAGGCTCGAACTCTTACTATGCTGGGAGCTTTTCAAGCCGGGGTTGCCTTCAGTAATTCCTCGGTGGCTCTTGTCCATGGCATGTCCCGTCCAATAGGAGCTTATTTTCACGCACCCCATGGTCTTTCCAATGCTGTTTTGCTAGCACCAGTTGTAGAATTTAGCATTTCAGGCAACCCCAAGAGATATGCTGATATAGCAAGAGCAATGGGAGAGAAGGTGGAAGGACTCGGTGTCATGGAAGGTGCGTCCAAGGCGTCAAAAGCTGTACGCGAGCTTGTCCGGGACATAAAAATCCCTGCTCTCGCTACCCTGGGTGTAACCAGAGAAAAGCTAAAGACTGTTGTTGGTAAGATGGCGGATGACGCTATTGCCAGCGGTAGCCCGGGAAACAATCCTCGAAAGGCAACAAAAGAAGAAATTGTAGAACTCTACTGGAAGACTTTCAATCAAGATTTGTGAGCCTAGATTTTGGGGATTCATCAAGGTTCCTCACCCAAGCGAGAGGTTAATCAATAGTTGGGCTTTGAGTAAAAGCTGTTGATAGTGACGGGAGAGTCTTAGTATTCACAAGCAGACACGGTCCAAAGCTTATATGTGCGACAGAGGGGAAGAGCCCGAGATATTCTCGAAGGAGGAGGTTATCAAATGAGCGGTGATGGCTATAAGATGCTTTTCAGTACAGGAAAGATTGGTTCGTTGGAGCTGAAAAACAGAATTGTTATGCCTCCTATGGTTACCAATTATGCTACTAAAGACGGAGCGGTAACCGAGCAATATAAGGATTATCTGAGAGAAAGAGCCAAGGGAGGGGTAGGTCTAATTATTGTGGAGGCAACGTATATTCATCCCTGGGGAAAAGGGTTTATCAATAACCTGGGTATAGATCGGGATGAGCTCGTGCCCGGCCTAAGGGAGCTCACAGAGGTAGCACATGGTGCAGAGGCAAAGATAGCTATACAGCTGTATCACGCAGGAAGACAGACGTCCTCCAAGACTTCTGGGTACCACCCTATTGCTCCTTCACCTATCCCCACTCCGGGCGAGGAAGAGATACCCAGGGAGGCTACCATTGAGGAAATTCAGGAGGTAGTTGAGGCATTTGGCGAAGGGGCTCGACGGACAAAAGAGGCAGGGTTTGATGCCGTGGAGGTTCATGGTACTCACGGCTACATCATCAACGAATTTCTTTCCCCTTACAGCAACAAAAGAGAGGATGAGTACGGCAAAGATTTTGAGGGAAGGCTGAGGTTGGCCCTGGAAGTTTTGCAAAGGATAAAAGAAAAAGCAGGGAGTCAGTTTCCTGTCATCTACAGAATCAATGGGGATGAGTGTGTAGAGGGAGGTATCACTCTGGAGGTTACCAAAAGAATAGCTAAAAGGCTTGAAGAGGCAGGATCAGACGCTTTTCATGTAACCGCAGGAGTGGGCGAATCCAGCTATAACTCGGTGCAGCCAATGGCTATGCCCAGAGGATGCAAGGCTCATCTGGCTCAAGGCGTAAAGCAGGTTGTAAATGTTCCCATAATCAGTGCAGGAAGAATCAGCCATCCAGAAGTAGCTGAGGAGATCCTGGAGCAGAACAAAGCTGACTTCGTAGCTATGGGAAGGGCTCTACTCTGTGACCAGGAGATGCCTACCAAGGCCCTGGAGGGAAAGATTGATGATATAAGAGTCTGTATTGCCTGCAACCAGAAATGCATAAACAAATTATTGGGTGCCGAACAGGAGCCTATCGGGTGCGCACTGAGTGTGAGAACAGGCAGAGAAGCAGAATTTCCCATGACCGAGGTGGACAAGAAAAAGAAGGTATTGATAGTAGGAGCCGGACCTGCGGGACTGGAAGCAGCCAGAGTAGCTGCACTGAGGGGTCACAGAGTGGATCTATTTGAAAAAGAAGAGAAAATAGGGGGGCAAATTAATCTTATATCCAGTGTTCCTGGCAGAGAAGAATTTAAGGAAGTTATCTCTTATTACCAATCTCAGATTCCCAAACTGGGTATCAATTTGGTTTTGAATCATCCGGCACGTGCTGAAGAAATTGAAGGTATGAGCGTTGATGTCGTTATTTTTGCTACCGGAGCTACTCCTCTGGTTCCGGATCTGCCCGGAATTGATTCCCCCCAGGTGGTTAGTGCCTGGGATGTTATCAGGGGAGAGTGCGCTCTGGGTGAGAGGGTGGTTGTACTGGGAGGAGGCTCCGTAGGAGTGTGCACGGTAGATTCTTTGAGAAAACTGGGGAAAAAGGTCACTATCGTTGAGATGCTGGAGGATATAGCCCTGGACATGGAGCCTTTGACCAGGAAGCTGTTTATGAAGGAACTCACTTCTGACGGTAAGGTTAAGATATGGACGGGAACGAAGATTAGTGAGATAAGTGAGGAAGGTGTCGTGGTTGAACGAGGATGGGAAAAGATACTTCTAAGAGACATAGACAATGTAGTGCTAGCACTTGGTGCCACATCCAACAAGGATTTGGTTGACAAGCTGGCCGGAAAACTGAGAAACTACCATATTGTGGGTGATGCCAAGAAACCGCGTAAAGTAACAGAAGCGGTTGAGGAGGGTTTTGAGGCAGCCTATGGCATCTAGGTGAATATAGTTTTGTTCTCTGCCTGAGGGTCTCTGCCGTTCCAATCCTGAAGGCGAAAAAATGGGTACCCGAAAAGCTTCGGAAAAACTTTAGAAGGAGGATAGAAATGGCGATCTTGGAAGAACCGATAAAGGAGGTAATGGTACTAAAGAACTATGTTGGCGGAGAATGGGTTGAGTCAAAAGGTGAGCTGCAGGATATTGTCAATCCGTCGACAGCCAGGGTGATAGCAAAGGTTCCCTATTCAACCAGAGAAGAAGTAGATGAGGCCGTTCAGGCAGCGAAGGAAGTTTTTCCTGAATGGAGGAGGACTACTCCTCTTGGCCGGGTACGGCACCTTTTCCGCTTCAAAGAGCTTTTGGAGGAAAACTTCGAGGAGATCAGCAGGATTCAGACGATGGAGCACGGAAAGACGATTGATGAGTCACGAGGGGAGACAAGAAGAGGGATTGAGAATGTAGAGGTTGCTACGGGTATACCAACCCTGATGATGGGATACAACCTGGAAGATATTGCAAGCGGGATTGATGAGTATCTTATCCGTCAACCCCTGGGGGTTTTCTCGTGCATTGCTCCTTTCAACTTCCCCTTCATGATTCCCCTCTGGTTTGCACCTTATGCTCTTGCTACGGGGAACTGTATGATTGTAAAACCTTCAAGTCGATGCCCCATTACCCAGGCACGGGTTATCGAGCTGGTAGATGAAGCCGGATTTCCTCCAGGTGTCTGGAACGTCGTGCATGGGTCAGGGTCAATGATCTCATCAGCTCTCATGGAACATCCTGACATCGAGGGGATAACCTTCGTTGGCTCTACTCGTGTAGCAAAAGAGATTTACAAGAAGTGTGGCCAGTTTGGCAAGCGGGTCATTGCCCAGGGGGGAGCAAAGAACTTTATGGTAATCATGCCAGATGCTGATCTCAAGAATACAATCCCTGCCTTAATGACATCTTTTTATGGTAATACAGGTCAGCGGTGCCTATCAGGAGCAAATGCTGTTGTCGTGGGTGAGGACGATGCTTTTTACAAACAGTTCAAAGAAGCCTTTGTGGATGCAGCGTCCAGGATAAAGATGGGCTATGGTCTTGATGAGTCAGTTCAAATGGGGCCTATGCAGTCAGAGAAGGCGAAAGAGAGGGTATTGGGATATATAGAAAAAGGAATAAAAGAGGGAGCAAAAATCATACTTGATGGAAGGAAAGGAAAAACCCCGGGAGATTATCCTGAAACCTCTTTTCTTGCCCCAACCGTTTTTGAGGATGTTACACTGGATATGAGCATTGCTAAGGACGAGATTTTTGGACCTGTAGGCAACATTATGAGGGCAAAAGATCTTGATGAGGCAATCGAGATGATTCATACTAACCCCTATGGAAATGAAGCATCCATTTTCACCTCCAATGGAAAATCCGCCAGAGAGTTTCAGCACAGGGTGAGCTGTGGCAATATAGGTATCAACGTTGGTATAGCTGCTCCCATGGCCTTTTTCCCTTTTAGCGGAATGAAAGACTCCTTCTTCGGTATTCTGCACGGACAGGGGCAAGAAGCCATTCGCTTCTTTACGGAAAGTAAAGTCGTGATTCAAAGGTGGTGGTAAAATGCAACTGACAACTGCTTCCCAAATAATTAGTTTTGCGAAGGAGCTGGAGGAGAAGGCGGCGAAGCTTTACCAGGAGTTAGCCGCAAGGTATCCCGAAGCAAAGGAGGTTTTCTCATCCTTCGCCAAGGAAAATAAGAAAAATGAAATTGTAGTACAAAGAACCTACAATGAGGTTGTGACTGATGCTATTGAGACAGGTTTTTCCTTCGAAGGACTGGAGGCAAATCCGTATATGATTGATGTTGACCTCGCCCAGAATGTCCCATTATCTAGTGCGGTAAAAAAAGCTGAAGAAATAGAGGAGAGGATTCAAAACTTCTATACCACTGCAGCCAAAATGTCGAAAGGACTCCTTGCGGATATTCCACGTACCTTTGAGCGCATAGCAAAAAAGAGGACCGAGCGCAAGGGGAAACTAGCATCGCTTTAGGGTATTGATGCCGGGGCAGGAGATGAGCCGTCCCGCAGCCGGCCTAATCCATGCTGAGAAAATATGTAAGGAGGTATGAGATGAGGTTGAAAGATAAGGTGGCTATTATCACAGGAGCAGGCGCTGGGATGGGGAGGGTGACTGCTGTTCTTTTTTCCGAGGAAGGAGCGAGAACGGTTGTAGTGGACATAGATGAAAAAGCAGGACAGGAGACGGTCGACATGATTAGAGCAAAAGGGCAAGAAGCACTTTTCATATCGACAGACATAGCCGATGTTTCTCAGGTGAGTTCCATGGTGAGGAGAGTGACGGAGGAATATGGAAGGCTAGATATTCTGGTCAATAATGCTGGAGTGTACGCCCGAGGGGATGTAGTCAGCATCGATGAGGAGCTGTGGGATAGGATTATGAATGTAAACCTGCGGGGAGCCTTCCTCTGCTGCAAGTATTCTATTCCCGAAATGATTCGAAACGGGGGTGGGACAATAGTTAATGTTGCCTCGGAGGCCGGGATCGGAGCCTGGAAGAACCAGGTAGTCTACAATGTCTCTAAGGCTGGACTGATTTTCCTGACCAAAAGCATAGCAGTGGATTTTGCTTCTAAGAACGTAAGGGCGAATTGTGTTTGCCCGGGCACAACAGAGACTCCGCTGGCGGCAGCTTATTTCGCGAAGCAACCTGATCCAGAAAAAGCTCGGCGGGACTTCGAAGAAATCCGCCCGGCGAATAGATTGGGAAGGCCGGAGGAAACTGCCTACGGGATCTTGTACCTCGCCTCTGATGAGTCACCCTATGCCACGGGAGCTGTACTGTCTATCGATGGGGGGTATACTGCGCAATAAACGAGAAGGAGAAAAAAATTGCAGAACGAAACAGTCTGGTCCTTTTGCATTCCTCAAGTGATAAAGTTTGGTGAAGGAGCAGTTGAGGAGGTTGGGTATGAAGCAAAGAGACTGGGAGGTAGTAAGGCTCTCTTGGTCACAGATTCCGGAATTGTAGAAGCAGGGATTTCAGAGAAGGTGGAAAGGCTGCTGAAAGACTCTCAGGTGGAAGTCAAGGTGTGGGACAAGGTGGAGCCAGAACCCTCCATTGAAGTCTATAGAAACTGTTATGACTATGCGAAGGACAAAGGGTTTGAGGTGATAGTTGGTTTGGGCGGTGGAAGTGCGATGGATGTGGGTAAAGCAGTGGGTATGTTTTTGGAATACAGAGGAGATCCTCTTGATTATGTCGCTCCCCCAACAGGAAAGGGAAAGAAATATGCTGGTCCGGGGATCCCCAAGATTGCCGTTCCCACTACCTCCGGAACCGGATCAGAGGTATCTCCCACGGTTGTCATTTCCTTGCCAGAAAAGAACCTAAAGGTAGGGATTTCGGACAATCACCAGAGACCGCAGGTAGCTATTGTAGACCCTTTACTTACTGTTGATATGCCTCCTGGAGTGACAGCAGCCTCGGGAATGGATGCTTTGTGCCATGCTATTGAATGCTACACTACAAGAGGATATGCTCGAAAATCAAGGCCGCCCAGTCCGGCAGAAAGGCCCGTATATAATGGGGCAACCCCTCTTACTGATATTTGCGTCATAGAAGCCATTGAGCTTGTTGGCAAATATTTGCGCAGGGCAGTGAACAATGGCTATGATATAGAGGCAAGGAAGGGAATGAGTCTGGCTTCACTTCTGGCGGGGATTGCTTTTAGCAATGCTGGTCTAACTGCAGTTCACGCTATGGCTTATCCTGTAGGAGGAAGGTTTCACACTGCTCATGGTGTGACCAATGCTCTGCTCCTGCCTTATGTGGTGCAGTTTAATGCCGCTGGTGATGCTCCCAAGTTTGCTCACATTGCAGAACTTCTGGGTGAGGACGTTGAGGGGCTTTCTCTCAAAGAGGCGGCCAAAAAAGCTGCTTTGGCGGCAAGGGAACTTGCTCTGGACATAGGAATACCGAAAAGCCTCAAAGAATTTGGATGCAAGGAAGAAGACGCGCCTCGTCTTGCCGAAGAAACATTCAAAATCCAGCGTATTCTGGTGGGAAATCCGCGTCGGGTAACTCCCGAAGATTTAGAGCAGATGTTCGACAAAGCCATCCAGGGTGAGCTGTAAGAAGAGCAGGTTACGGATTTTCCTGGTCGCCACTTTTTTCTAATCGCTACCTTTTTCCGAGGACTCTTTTTTATGATTCAACACTTACCTCTATGGTTAGATTTTAGCTGATTCAATTCGGGGGCTTGACAAAGATATTTATATGCCGCATGATAAATAGTGAGAGTTTTCGGTAGTGGAATTTTTCTAGAGAGCAGGAAGCTGGCTGTTGCGGTTGTTCTTTTGGGGAGATTCCTCGCTGAGACTCGGACCCATAAGTTTAGGAGAATGGACCAGACGAGACGGACACGGCGGCCCATCGAATAAACCGCGATTGACTGACCCGAGTTCTCTAATCCCTTTTATCACATATCGCTAACAGCCCTTTTCGGACAGAGGTAAAACTCCCTGGGTACATAAATAGGGTGGCTTCTCAAACATAACTGGGGAGGCGAAAATCTAGGGAAAACGAGATCTTTCTCAAAAGATAGTAGCAAAGCAGAAGGAGAAAGCAAAAATTAAAGGAGGGAATCATGTGAAAAAGAAAGAGTGCGGCTCAAGTGGTGATGGTAGTCCTCGTGCTGGAGGCACTGGTTTTGTCAAAAGACAGTAGCAAAGCAGAAGCAGAAACCAAGAATTAAAGGAGGACATGATGTCAAAAAGAAAGAGTGAGGCCCAAGTGTTAATGGTGGCCCTCATTCTGGGGGCACTGGTTCTGTCATCAGCGATATGTGCGGCACAAGAGCTTAAGTTTGTGCCCAGAAACCGGACCTTCATTAGCGTAGGAGGTGGTGGGGAGGCTCTTCTCGAGTTCACTAACTATGGATCGTGGAATCCCTATTTTTTGGGTCACATCGCGGCCAGTGGTGCACACTTCTGTTGGGAACCCCTCTTTATGTACAGCTGGATGGCAGATGAGGAGATTCCCTGGCTAGCGGAGAGCTACCAGTATAACGCGGGCTTTACCGAGTTGACTATCAAGATTCGCCCGGGAGTAGAGTGGAGTGACGGCGTCGCCTTCACCGCCCGGGATGTAGCCTATACCCTGAATATGCTCAAGGCTAACGCCCCTTCCCTGCGCTATTCCACTGACATGGAAAAGTGGGTTAAGGATGCTCAGGCCATAGACGAGTTGACTGCCAAGATAACCCTTAACATTCCGAACCCACGCTTTATGTTTAACTATTTCATGGCCCACGCCGACCTAGGTATGTGGATAGTTCCCGAGCATATCTGGAAGGATCAGGACCCTATGCTCTTCGCCAACTATGACCCGGCCAAAGGCTGGCCTGTGGTCACCGGGCCCTACCGTCTGGCGTTGCCCGAGGCAGGCCGGATAGTGTGGGACCTGCGGGAAGACTGGTGGGCAGCCAAGACGGGTTTCCGACCCCTCCCCAAAGTGGAACGCGTTATCTTCCTGCCTGCTTTTGATGAGACCAAGCATGCCGAGATGATGATTGTCAATGACGTGGATGTTAGCCTGTGTCTAGCACCAGGAAACATGCTGAAAGTGCTTGAAGAGAACCCCAATGTAAGCACCTTTAGCGGCAATAGACCACCCTTGGGGTACAAGGACTGGTGGCCTACTGCTTTGGGTTTTAACAATATGCAGCCGCCCTTTGACGACCCCGAGATTCGCTGGGCCATTAGCTATGCCATAAATCGCGATGATGTGGAGACCTATGGACTGGAGGGGATGGGGACAGCCACTAAAGTAACCTTTCCTGAGTTTACCGGTCTGCTGCCCTATATTGACTCTATCGAGGACCTGCTGGAGGAGTATGACACAAATGAATTCAATCTCGAGAAGAGCGCAGAGATCATGACGAGGAAAGGGTACATCAAGGACAAGGACGGGTTCTGGGTGGGGCCTGATGGCAAGCGCCTTGAGATTACAATTACTAGCTTCCCTGTACTTGAAGGCATTTGCCCCCCAGTGGTTGGAAACCTGCGCACAGCCGGATTTGATGCCTCCTTCGACCTGCCTGTCGACTTTTTTAGCAGGATGAGTCTGGGGACGGCAGAGGCCTTCATATTTGGCCATGCCGCCAGTGTGCGCGACCCGTATATGTGCCTTGATTTGTACCACAGTCGTTTTGCACTACCCATAGGCGAGACAACCTTTCCCTGCTACCGTTGGGCTAACCCGGAGTTCGATAAGATCGTTGATGAGATGGCTACTATTGCCTACGACGATCCCAAGATGTTCACCCTGTTTCACCAAGCTATGGAGATCTGGCTGAAGGAACTGCCCGACATACCCCTTGTTTCCTTCTACCACAGGAATCCCATAAATTACACCTACTGGACGGGATGGCCGACTGAAGATGATCCCTACATAAACGATGCTAATTGGCACAAAACGCTCCTTCTAATGCTTGTGAAGCTTCAGCCCACTCAGTAGTCGGTCTGGGGAGATATGTCCACGGTTTGTTTGGTCCACCATGACCGATTAAGAGTGCAAGTGACCGCCAGAGGAGCCATGTCAACGGGACGGGCGCCTCTGGCGGTTGACGGATATTTCAGGTGGCTAAAATGGAGCTTTACCCTATTTTAGTCAAGTCAAAAATCCTTCACTAAGAGTAGGAAGGTGCACATAGTCAGGAGGACTTATGAGCATTGAGTATGTATTGAAAAGATTAGGTTTTTTCGTCCTGGTGGTTTGGGTAGCAGTCACCGTCATCTTTGTTCTTCCCAGACTGGCTGAAAGGAACCCCATCGTGGAGAGGATGGGCCGGACGGCAGGTGCAGCTGGCTTTCTTCCGGCGGGGATAGAAGAGATGGTGGAGGAGTGGGAGGCTAAGTTTGGTACAGACCAACCCTTGTGGAAGCAGTACCTGTATTACCTCAGGGATTTGTCCCATTTAGACTTCGGTTACTCCCTCGCCTATTTTCCCGCTAAAGTGGTAGACCAGCTTGCGAGGGCATTGCCGTGGACCATGGGCCTCTTCGGCATGGCCACCCTTATATCCTTTGTTCTGGGTAGTCTTGGGGGAGCCCTGCTGGCCTGGCCCAAGGCACCAAGATTCTTACAGTATCTTCTGCCTCTCGTTCTGACCTTGTCGGCTGTTCCTTATTACCTATTGGGCCTCGCTCTTTTGTTCCTCTTTGCCTTTACCATCCGTATATTCCCTCTGTCAGGAGGGTACTCGGTGGCGGCAGCGCCCAGCTTGTCCTTCCCTTTTATACTGGATATCCTGCGTCACTCGGTTTTGCCCGGCCTCGCCATGGTCCTCGGCGGGATAGGATTCTGGGCTCTGCAGATGCGGGGGATGATGGTTTTAGGTCTGGAGGAAGACTACATAACTTTTGCCGAGGCCAAAGGGCTGGGGGGAAAGCGCATCTTCTTCAGATACGCCCTTCGCAACCTTCTTCTCCCTCAGATTACCTCTTTAGCCCTATCCTTCGGCACAATGCTATCGGGTCTCATTCTAGTAGAGGTGGTGTTTGGGTATCCTGGCTTGGGGACACTCCTTCTCAAGGCAGTCTCTGGGTTTGATTACAATCTGATTAACGGAGTCGTTTTTGTCATTATCATCATCATAGCCGGGGCCACCCTCTTAGTGGATGTGCTATACCCTTTGATCGACCCACGAATAACCTACAGTAGGCGGATGAGATGAACGCATTGAGGAAAAGGTTGTGGGGGGTGGCAGCCTATTTGCGTAGTAACCCCAAATTGCTCGGTGGAGTGAGCATCATCCTCGCTCTTGTTCTTTTTTGGTTCATAGGTTCCCTTCTGCTGGGTCCCGCAAGGGCTGAGCCCCTAACCGGCTTGCCAAGCCAACCACCTTCTTGGCAATACCTTTTAGGTACGGATACTCATGGAAGAGACCTCCTGGCTGTTATGATAACGGGGGCGGGCTTTACCCTCAGGATTGGGTTCTTGGCAGGAATAATTAGTCTGGGGATAGGTATGATTCTGGGATTTCTGTCAGGCTATTATGGTGGCCTTGTGGACACTGTCATCAAGGGGACTGCTGACGTATTGCTCACAATGCCGGCGCTGGCTATCCTGGTGGTGGTAGCCGCTATGATTCCAGGGGAAATGTCTTTGGATGTCATGATCTTGATAGTGGCATCCCTGTCGTGGATGTTGCCCACTCGCGCCATCAGAGCCCAGGTGCTCACCATGCGGGAGAGAGCATATATCCAGGTGGCCAAGCTCTCGGGCATGAATAACTTCGAGGTCATCGTCAAAGAACTAATGCCTAATCTTCTGCCTTACCTAGCAGCTAGTTTTGTGGCGGCGACGGCCGGGGCTGTTCTGGCTCTTATAGGTCTTGAGGCCCTGGGTCTTGGTCCCCAGGCCATACCCACTCTGGGGATGACCATCTATTGGGCAATATCATACGCCGCCATAATTCGTGGCATGTGGTGGTGGTGGGCGCCACCCGCTGTTATTATCGCGGCCCTCTTTGTGGGGCTATTTCTGCTCACTGCCGGGTTGGACGAGATAGCCAACCCCAGGCTCAGGAGGAGGATGTGAAGGCTGAGGTTCTCCAGGTGCACAACCTGCGGGTGTATTACCAGACAGCGGTGGGTCCGTTGAAGGCGGTGGACGGGGTAACCTTCAGCCTCAAGTCTGGGGAAAGATTTGGACTGGTAGGGGAATCAGGGTCAGGTAAGTCCACGCTGGCCTTTGCTCTCATGCGCCTCACCAAGCCTCCGGGGTGTATTGAGGGAGGACAGGTTCTGCTGGACGGCCTGGACCTGACTAAGCTCTCTGAGGGTGAGATACGCAAAGTCCGCCTGGTCCAGATAGCTCTGGTGCCCCAGGGGGCTATGAACTCTCTCAACCCGGTGATGCGTATTAAGGACCAGATTATTGATGGCATAGGAGACCACTTGAATGAGATACCCAGAAGTGCTCTGGAGGAGCGTGTGCACGAACTTTTGAAGAGGGTGGAGCTGAAGCCTGAGGTGGCCAATATGTTTCCTCACGAACTGAGCGGGGGAATGAAGCAGAGGGTGTGCCTAGCCATAGCTATCTCTCTGAGTCCCAGGGTCATTATCGCCGATGAGCCTACCAGCGCCTTGGACGTAGTGGTGCAGAGGCAGGTAATGCTCACTTTGGGTCAAGTGCAGGAGAGCCTGGGAGCATCGGTATTGCTGGTGGGGCACGATATGGGACTCATGGCTCAGTTCGTGGACCGCATCGGTGTGCTGTATGCAGGAAAACTGGCGGAAGTGAGTTCTGTGAGGGAAGTGTTTAAGGAGCCCCTGCACCCCTATACTCAGCTCCTTATTGCTTGCCCTCCCTCTCTGGAGGAAAAAGGGGAGTTCAAGGGAATTCCCGGTCTCCCTCCCTTGCTACTAA
>CAYYHL010000002.1:0-28795 GCA_964471775.1 uncultured Clostridia bacterium | reverse complement strand
TCCTCAATAACCAGGTTGTAATAATGCCTTGACCTGCATTGGAAAGATGAGCGGGCATTGTTGAAGGTCTTTCTGGAAGAAATCTTCAAGACCATTAAGATTCCAGGAGTTCGAACCTTCCTAAATACTTCATTCTCCTGGGATTAGACCGCCTTTCATCTTCCCCCACTATTTTCGCTTGGCTCCGGGGGACGGACGATGTTCGGACTTTTTTCCGCATAACCGAGAAAATTGTCGAGATCCCCACCTACAGCCTACGAGCGTGATCCGGATTCATCTTCTGGAGGAATCGCTGAGACCCGGGAACAGGACGATGTTCGGACTTTTTTCGAGATGATCGAGGAAGAGGTGCAAATTTCTGCCTACGCCGGGGCTTTACATCTTATCGAGAAGAACATCAGTTCTGTCTTGCCCTGCTCTTCAATCTTTCGGTTCAAGGTGACCCATGCATTAAGGTCTAAAGTCCATACTCCTTTGCCTTTTCTCGGACGAACTTTAGCCCTTGAACCGCAAAATCCTCAGGATCCTCTGCCAGTTTGCGCCAAATTGACGTAGCGATAGCTAGTTCCTTTATGTACCCGTAAAATCCCTCGATAACGAGCCACCCCTTGTAGTCAATCTCAGATAAGCCTTTAAAAACCTGGTCCCAGTTCACGTGTCCCGTGCCCGGGATACCTCGGTCGTTTTCTGAGATGTGGAGATGTCCAAGGTATCCCCTGCTATTGACAATGGGGGCATAAAACTCCTTTTCCTCGATATTCATGTGGTAGGTATCAAAGTGAACTTTTACATTATTCCTACCAATATCTCTTGCCAGGCGGAGTGCATCCTCAGCAGTATTCAGGAAATAGGTTTCGTAGCGGTTAGCAAATTCGAGGCAAAGAGTGACCCCTTTATCCTCTGCAAATTCCGCTGCCTCTCTCAGTAACGTCACAGCAAGATCCCACTCTTCCTGAGTTCTCCCTCTACCCTTTGACATCTGGAAAGCACCATAGAGCACTCCACTCAAAATATGACTGCCCATGTCCGAGCAAATACCAATCGCTCTTCTTAGATGCTGCTTTCCTCGCTCCCTTACAACCTCATCTTCATCAATCAAGTTTTCACTTTTTCCCAACCCCGTCCCACACGTGCACTCTAGTCCGACTCTTTCCAGTTCCTTTCGCGCTCGTTTAACCTGTTCAAACCCTATGGACGTGTCTTCTATTGATACCTCAACGCCGTCGAATCCAATTTCTTTTGCCCGGGAAAAGCTTTTCAGCTTTTCGTCAAGGGATCCTGACGTCCATATGAACACATGCGCACCTATTTTGCTCATCTCGAGCCCTCCTTCAGACTATTATCACGAGGCCTCTTACTCGGCCTCCATGCTATTCCTCATGGCAGCTTTGATGACGTATTCTGTGGTCTCCTTTGTTGTGCCCCGAGGGCTCTCAGCCATATTGCACCACTTATGAGGCGGGATTGGCAAAGCGAGCCCTGGAGAGAATGGTGAAGGAAGAGCGAACCATTCACCTTCAGAATGGGGTACGGGTAGTTTACCCGAACAGAAACAGACCGTGTTCTTCATGGATTTGACTCCCTGCCCAAGAGAGAGGACCTTCCTCTCGCTCTCAGCTACGACGGGCGATAGCTACTTTTCTATTCCGGGAGGATATAGCCTTTCAGGAGGCGGTACTTTGCCGACATTTCCAATTTCGTAGACAATACCCAGCACAGGTTCCGTGTCTAAGTAGTAAAAGACGTCGCCACCGTATCTTCCGCTTTGAATCACCTCTATTCCTTTCTCTTTGAATTTTTTGAGGGTCTCTTCTATATGATCATCATCCACCTTCTCCTTTATGTGATGAAAACCCTCGCCCTTTCTCTCAAGAAAACTCTCATAAATGGTTGGACCTTGCACAGGCTGAATGAGCTCAAGTTCGACCTCTCCAACCCACGTCGCCGCCAATAGAAACTTGAACGAGTGTTTCACCGGCTGCCCATGCACAGTGAAGTTCTTCACTGTCTCCGGACTGAAGGTGCGAACACTCCAGGGGCCGATGCCCAAGGTCCCCCAGTATTTCTCCACAGACTTCTGAAGATCTCTCACTATCATGGCGATTTGTACTATTCTCCGCCCACTCATTCTCTGCCTCCTCTTACTTGAATTCTCACCCTCCCAGGATAACTAAAGGTATTGTCCTTTCGGAGATCCCTTGTCTCCGTGAATCCCGAGTACGCTGCCAAGATTCTTCTTTCAGGAAGAGGGTGAAACTTCGTTCCTTCCCAGTCTACGGCTCTCTGAAATCTCCGCTTTAGTATCGCACCCATTCCACGGTGAATTCTTTTCCTCTTTGGTCTATTCCGAGAAGCCGGTTAGCCACGTTCTCTCACCATACGCAGCCTTCCATGGTGTTATGAATTGATCCCATCTTAATGCCGTTAAAGGATGATGGAACAACTCCTTGAAATGGTCAAAATCCATCGTTACTATGTCGGCTCCTGCAAGTGCACTCTCTGCAAACTGCTGAACGGTGTGAACGCAATTGAGTATCTGAGTGTGTGATTCTAGCCGATCAAATATTTGCCGTACCCTCGCAGCCACATCATGAGGATTCTCGTCGGTAAGTCTCATTGTAGCGGTAAAAATGGCTACGATGTCCGCTCCCACTTTCTCAGACAAAACCGATTGATAGACTGAATGAACAGCCGTAGCGCACACACGGATTTTCTTTTCTTTGAGTATTCTCATGGCTCTGTAGCCTTCCAAGTTAGCATGCACCTTAACCACGATTCTCTTGTCAATAGCTGCCAGAGCTTGTGCCTCTTGGACAATCTCGTCATGGTTCGTACTCACTACCTGGGCCAAAATATCCTGTACATCTGCGACACGGCAAATATCAGACAGAGCTTGCACAAAATCTGTCCGGAGTGCACCAATCATCTTCGGATTCATCGTCAAGCCTTCAACAAAACCCCAGTCCATCGCTTCGCGTATTTCTTCAAGGCTGCACGAGTTCATGAATAATCTCATTCTTTCACCTCCGTAATAGTTGAGTTCTCTTAGAAGGGCTGAATTTCATCTACTACGCGTCAGCAATCGTGCCAATTCAAAGGGTATCTATTGTCGCTAATAGTTGTTACTAGCCGAAGAGAAAGTCTGTGGCGACCCGGAAAAAAACGGTACGTCCTTACCTCGTTACTGCTGACCTTCCCTCATTAGTCGTACCACTTTTGAGTCGGAGTGACAGGCATAATGGTCTCGGAAGCAGGTAGTTGGCAACCATGGGCGGCACGGCAATCCTATTCTGATGGCCTACTCCGTGGTGATAAAGACTGTTGTGGCAATCGAGCGTTGTCCGATCCCAGGTCACCCGTCCCTGGAGACACCGATTGTGTGAGGTTGCAGTGGCCGGATTTCCAAGATCCGAGCTAATGATGAATCTTGACTAGAAAAGAAGTTACTTGTACCATAATTCACGAGCAAAATTTGTCAAGTACCAGCAGGGGACGTCTCAGCAGATCCTTGCCCCGGGCGGGCGTGGACGAAGAACACAAGCCACAACGAGAGTGCCAGAAGCGATGACACCGACAGGTGAATTCTAGAGATGCAGGAAGCCGGGACAGGATATCTATTTCTACGGTTCCTCTGGCACGGATGGATCCTGAAGATTTGTTAGAGAGAGCTTCGAGCAAAGAAAAGTTCTCAGGATCTGATCTAAGCCGTGGAGAAAACTGCGTAGTAGCACAAGGGAAGGAAGGGCGCATGAACCGAGCAGTCGAAAAAAGAGAAAGGGTAGTCACGGCACTTTCGCGCCAGGAGCCAGACAGAGTACCTGTGGGTGAGTTTTTCTGGGGTGCTTTCGTAGATCGATGGCGGGAGAAATACTCACTTCCCAAACATGCTGATCCCTACCGCTACTTTGACCTTGATTATGTGGTGATTAGTCCCAATATGGACCCTCATATAAAGAATTTTGAAGTTATCGAGAGAAATAAGGATTACGTAGTAGTAAGAACTGGTTGGGAGTGCATTGTAAGGGAGAAATTTGGATACCCTATGCCTAGCTACCTCGACTTTTCGGTGAAGACAAGGAAGGATATGGAAGAATTCCGGTTTGATGATCCCTATGATTGTCGTCGCTATCACGATAAGGGAGATGACATGTTCAACGATCTAGGCGATGCCTTCATCCAAGAGAAGTCAAGCTTCATTAGCAAAGTCGACTCTTGCAGAAATGCTTTCTGCGTATTCGGGAGTGTTTGTGATCCCTATGAGACCCTCTGGAGAATTGTAGGTTCAACGGAGGCTTTACAGAAACTCGCCTTGGAACCAGAAGCTGTAAAAGACTTCAATGCACGAATAGCTGAATTCATGATTGGAATAGGGAAAGCTCAATTTGAACAGGCAAAAGGAGCTCTATCTGGGATCTATATCTGGGGTGATGTCGCCTACACTAACGGTATGCTTTTCTCTCCAACAATCTGGGAAAAACTTGTGTACCCCCACCTAGAAACAATGTGCAAGGAGTTTCACTCTCTGGGAATGAAGATAGTCTACCATAGTTGCGGAGATACTAGAGAGATAATGGATATGCTGATTGATGCCGGAATTGATGGGTATAATCCACTTGAGGCAAAGGCAGGGCTGGACGTAGTTGAAATGAAAAGAAAATACGGGAACCGCCTTGCTTGGGTGGGGAATATAGATCTTAGAGTTCTGACCAAAGGAAACAGGGAAGCAATAAGAAAGGAAGTCCTCAGTAAGCTCAACGCCGCCAAGGGTGGCGGATATATATTTCAATCTGACCATTCAATTGCCAGCGATGTTCCCCCCGAAAACTACCGCTACGCCCTCGACCTAGCGAAGAAGTTCGGAAAATATCCTTTGAGCTTGGGGAAATTTGACAGGGAGACTTGAAGAATTACACAACAGTCGGAGGATATGTTGTAGTTGGCTGGTTAGCGATAGTTCAAGTTTTGTCTCAAATGGTGAGTTCTCTCTCTTAATCAACCCGAAATTTTCGGCTTCGGCATCGGGTTAACGCACTTTTACTCGGTTAATATCTCTGTTTGACCTACGCCTAATAGCGCCCATACTCCCATACTGTCTCGTACATTGCCCACAAATTCTCTGGAGGAACGTCATTTTGAATATTATGCACGGTGCTGAAGACAAAGCCTCCGCCGGGAGCAAGATCATCAATTATCCTTTTCACCTCTTTTCTTACCATCTCAGGAGTGCCGTAAGGAAGGATATGTTGAGTATCACAGCCACCCCAAAAGACTATGTCCTTGCCAAAGTCTTTCTTCAGTTCTTTGGTATTCATACCAGCAGCGCTCACCTGGACAGGGTTCAATATATCCACTCCAATTTCGATAAGATCAGGGAGCAAAGGGGCAACTGATCCACAGCAATGGAAGAAAACCGGGGCTTTTGTCCTTTTTCTAATAAACTCAATCAATTTTCTGGCCCGTGGCTTGATAAACTTGCGGTAGAGCCTTGGAGACATCAAGGGTCCGTTTTGAGCACATAAATCATCACCAATCTGAACAAAGTCTGCGTACTCACCGGCAACATTTAGCAATCCATCCCAGGCCTCCATGTAGATTTGGAGCAGATTTTCCAGCAAGGTCTCCAGGAATTCTGGATTGTTAACCATATCCATCATAATATTAGGCATACCTCTCAGCCACCAGGATTCCTCAAAGAAACCGGCGCCAAGAGGTGCTGGGACGCCAATAGCGTACTCACCTCTATCATGTAACTTCCTAGCCCTCCTCCCAGGCTCAACAAAGCGATCTTTATCTTTCGCGTTCGGCCACCGGTAGGTAGCCAGATCTTCAATCCTAGCATCAGCAAGGGGAAATCCTACAAAATCGTAGTACAAACCACCTTGTTTGGGCATTCTCAGTTTGATATTCCATTCGTCGTAGTATGTGAGATATCGGCCTTCTTCTTTGATCTCCAACTTCCAGTTAGAGGGAGGATGTCCAGGTATACAACGCGTATCACTTCTCACCTTCGTAAGGAGGTCTTCTCTAACTGCCGGTAGTTGCTGCATCTGGTCAATTATGACGATCTCCTCCTCCGGCAAATCTAGATACTTTCGGAAACTTTCATATGCTCCCTTGCATATAGACGTCACAGGAGTGCCGGCCAGATCGATGGGTACTCTATCGGGCTCGCTATGCGTCAAAGCACGCAACAATCGTTCCTTTGATGTCATTCTTCCATCTCCTTATTCGTTCCTAATTCATTGTTGCAACGGCAGGGGGTATCAATGAAGCTATTCTTTCATGCCCTGGCCACATGCAGAATTCCTTCATGGTACCCTTCCTGTTGAAATGACCCTAGAAATCTCCTCCGGCGTCACATCCTTTTTGTCAAATTCGGCTATCTTAATCCCCTCATCCAGGATTGTAAACTTATCAGCTACGGCATACACGTGATATACATTGTGTGTAATGAAAATGACGGAAAGTCCTCGTTTCGTCGCCTCTTGTATACACTCCAGAACTCTGTCCACTTCTCGTACGGAAAGAGCACTAGTGGGCTCGTCCAGTATAAGGAGCTTCATTCCAAAATGGATCGCTCTTCCAATAGCTATGGATTGCCTTTCCCCTCCCGAGAAAAGCGAAATAGGTTCATCTGAGGCCCTTAGTTTTATTCTGATGGTTCTCTCCAAACTCTGCTGAGAGATTTGCTTCATTCTCTTCCTGTCCAGCAAGAACTTGCTAAATAGTCCGTTCCTGGTTGGTTCCCTTCCCAGAAAGAAGTTTCTATCGATACTCATTGAATCTATCAATCCAAATCCCTGATAGACGGGCTCAATCCCACTATCTCGAGCTTCCCGAGGAGAAGAAAACTGCACCTTTTCTCCTTCAAAATAGATCTCACCCTCGTCGATTGAATATGCCCCTAGTAGAAGATTCACCAACGTCGATTTCCCTGCGCCGTTGTCTCCCAATAGCCCCACAATCGTTTTGTGAGGTACCGCAAAATCAACATTTCTAACGGCCTGAATCCTCCCAAACCGCTTGCTCACCCCTTTCATTTCTACCAGTGGCTTTTCATCTGTCATTCAATTCTCCTCCCCCTTATCCTAAGGTTCAGAATGGTGGCTCCCACTATTAGAGCACCCATGAATCCTCGATACATGTAGGCATGGGCTCCAACGATGAGAAGTCCGCTTCTTATGGTGGCCATTAGAAACACTCCCACCAAAGTCCCTATTATGGTTCCATATCCACCCGTGATGAGATTTCCACCGATTACTGCGGCAGCGATAGCTTCTAGTTCCATTCCCAGTCCCAACGAGGGGTCTGCAGATACGAACCGACAGAGGTTAAGAAAACCGCTGAATCCCGTCAAGAGACCAACGAGTGCAAAGCCTATCAACTTCACTCTGAAGGTGTTTATGCCCATCAGCCTCGCAGTCCTTTCATTCCTTCCCGTGGCCAGCACCCGATTCCCATGCCGTGTGTAATCAAGCAATATTACGAAGATCGCTCCCGCTCCAAGGAGATAGACACTCTGGAGCGGAAAACCGTTTATCCTTAGGTTAAATATGCTGAGCATGGGATGTGCAGAGAAGGCTATGATCGAGCCGCGGGTAATTTTCAACAACAGAGCTCTCCAAACATACATCATACCCAAAGTCGCTATGAAAGAAGGAATCCTTCCCTTGAGACATACCAAACCATTGACTATACCCATCAAGGTGGTTATTGCCAAAACGATAGGTAGAGCTAGCAGAGGATTTACCCCCGCCTTTATTAGTAGGCCTCCAAACATTGCGGATGTGGCAAATAGCGCACCTATTGACAGGTCAAATTCCCCACTTATCATCAAGAAGGATACACCTATGGCAATGAACCCCAATTCCACTACTTCCGACAAGATGTTTAGGAGTACACGACCTGTCAGAAATGACCCCGAAAGCAAGGAAAACGCAAGAAACACTGCGGCATAGCTTATTAGTACTCCACTAGCCTTCTGTCTTAGCAAGAAACCCCCAAGCCTGGCGGCTACCCCGACAGACTTCACTCTTGCCGGACGGATGCTTCCTTTGTTCAGGTCAACAGAATCCTCTGCCAATTGATTTCCTCTCTCTCATTTGTTCTTCCGAGGGGCGGCAGATCAACCGCCCCCCAGAGAAGAAAGATCTCATCTGTATTGACGCTCACTCATTTCCCGTGCCAATCCCGTAGTTTCCCTGTCAATGTAGCTCTCGCCTGTACCCACGACCGCGGGGGGCAGAAAGCCATATTTCTTGTACAGATACAGATACACCACAGGCATGAATCCCTGAAGGTATTGTTGCTGATCCATTGCACAAATGGTGATCCCCTCATCGATGGAATCCAGTACCTTTGGATTGAAATCGAAGGTAGCGATGAACTTCTCACCGACGTAGCCTTCCTCCCGTATCATTGTATCCATGATATTCGCGGGGATCTGACTCAATCCGACGAAAAGATCAGTCTCCGGATTCCTCACTAGATAGCTTTTCACAGCCGAAATGACTTGTGCTGGGACCTCACCGGTGTCAAGCTTCTCTACGGGTACCCCGGCTGCCGCAAAAACCCTTTCGATACCGGTATGCCTTAGGGTGAAGACTATGTTGAACGGGTCTGGTACTAGAATCAACACGCGCTTAGGGGTGAAATCCTCAAGGACTCTCCTAGCCAAGTTCTCCCCAGCAAGTTCTGATGGTTCTCCGATATAACTTAAATAAGGTACCCTTTCCTCCGGTGGCCGGGTATCCTCAACATTGACCGCTATTATCGGAATGCCCTTTGCCATAGCTCTTCTGATCGGCTCGTCCATGGCTGTTGGGTTGAGGAACGGAATAGCTATACCGTCAGGTTCGGCAGCGATTGACACCTCAAGCAGATCCATCATTTCCTTGAAGGAAACCCTTTCTGCGGGACCAATGAATCTTGCGTCTACGCCAAGAGCCTCACCAGCTTCTTCGACACCTCTTATGATGGGTCCGCAGAAGGGGTGATTCATGGCATGGAACAAGATATCGAAGCGGTATTTTTCTTCCGTTTCAGCAGCAGAAAGAGGTGCAAGAGATAGGCAACTGACCAGACTTACTGCCATTAAGGTCGCCAATATCGCCAAGAGCACCCTTTTACCTAGTTTCATTTTTGTCACCTCTCATAAATCATATTCTTGAGACATGTTTGACTCTTCTCGAAGAAGCCCCACGAGGAGAATGAATTCTTCGTTCCTTTTCTCTCGACGCGCGGACTTCCTTTCCTCCAATATAGACCACTCCATCTACTCTCCCTCACCTTTTAGTATGATCAAATTCCCAACGGAGTCTATCTTTCTAGAGTAGCGATTTTCACCTCCTTTCTCACTCTTTGACCCCTTTTGGCTAGTCTGAGAAATGGGGTAGTCTGTCTAGTCAGGAAGTTCCTTCTCATTATCTCAAGTCCGACGGTAGCCTCGTTGGGTTTACCGAACTTGAGAGGTTCATTGGCCAGCTCTTCATCCAAGACAATGGTACTATTGTACCACATATCCACCGTCGATCGATAGTACCGCTCCTGTAGCGTAGCGCGACTCATCAGACGCCAGGTACACGATTCCATAAGCGGTTTCTTCTGGTTTTCCCAATCTGTTTGCAGGCCGAACTCCCGCCCACCTCCGGTAAGCCTCCTCTGGACTGTCCTCTTTGACCCAAAACCCGGGTGTTTCAGTTGTTCCGGGACACACGCAATTGGCCCTAATGTTCTGCGAGGCAAAATCGACTGCTATCATTTTAGTCAAATGGATCAATCCAGCTTTAGAGACACCATAGGCTACTGTTTTCTTCCAAGCCACAATCCCTGCCTCTGAGCTCACATTGATGATTGTCCCGCTACCCGTCTTGATCATTTGAGGAATGGAGTATTTGCAGCACAGAAAGGCTGCCCGCAGATTCAGGTTCATAATTCTATCCCACAGAGCCTCTTCAGTTTCGACGGTATCACCTTGAGCGAAGATCCCCGCATTATTGACGAGAATATCCAGTCGCCCATATGCGTCTACGGCCCTGTTCACCATGGACTCAACTTGAGAGGAATCAGTGATGTCTGTAGGTACGAATTGTGCGTCCCCGTTCTTGTCTCTTATCATATCAACGGTTTGCTGTCCCGCCGCCCTATCGATATCAGCAACAATCGTTTTCGCTCCCTCTTCAGAGAAAAGAATAGCAGTCGTCCTTCCAATGCCTGCACCTGACCCTGTGACAATAGCTACTTTGTTTTTTAATCTCATCTTTTCCCTCTACAAAGCGTGATATTATTCTTTTGTCTTTGATCCTTGCATCCGGTGTAGCTTTTCCAACAGGTCCCTTTGCTGAAATTACTGCGCCCCACAACAAATCCACCTCTCAAATACTGCGTACCCATGTGGTACTTTTCGTGGGAATAGCCTGTTTTTGGTTGCCCGAGAACGGGAAGGTCAGGGTGAACGCTTGCTAGGTCGACCTCAAGCACCAACCCTCTTGGCTCTCCTCCGAGTTGAGACGGTAGTTTTTCTCGGGGGTGACTTCGCTTCACTTGGGCAACTTGGTCTAGTTGACATCCTGCGTGAATTGCGACATCTTCCTGGTTCCAGTTGGGCAACAACCCTCGGTCCGTCAAAGGGATTCTGCTCCCCGACAACTCCCTCGTGGAAGTCGTCTTACCCCAGTCGTTTGACAAAAGTCCTCACTGTTTCCGCAAGACAGTCACTGTTCAGGCCGTATCTCCTCCATAGTTCCTCGCAAGGTCCAAGCGCCGAGTAGGTGTCAGGAATTCCCACCAGTTTCATGGGGACTGGCCTCTCTTCTACCACCACTTCAGCGACTGCCGAGCCTAATCCGCCTTTGATGCTGTGATCCTCCACCGTGATTATACCCCCGGTTTCTTCAGCTGCCTTCACAATCTTCTCTCTATCAATGGGCTTTACAGAAGCCATATCAATCACTCGTGCGTGGATGCCCTCTTTTTCCAACCCCCTGGCTGCAACGAGCGATTCCTGCACGACGGGTGTCCCCGCAGCAATCAGGGTTAGGTCACTACCCTCTTTGATCACGGTGGCTTTTCCAATCTCAAATGGACAATTCTCTACGCTCTCGTAAATGCTAACCAAGGACTCGGCTCCTCTGACAAGCCGAATGTAGCATGGACCCTCAAAATCTGCTGCGCTTTGCAGAACCTTTACTGTCTGAATCAGGTCTGAGGGTACCAACACTGTCATATTAGCCATGGAACGCGTAATGGCTATGTCTTCAGTAGAATGATGAGTTGTTCCTGCCGGCCCAATACTGAGCCCCGCGTGGGTCCCGACAATTTTTGCATTGAGATTCTGGTAGGTGATATCGGTCCTCACCTGCTCACAGGGTCTCATGGTGGCAAATGGGGCGAAGGTCGCAAAGAACGGTATTAATCCGCAACTCGCCATTCCCGCGCAAACCCCCACAGTAGCCTGCTCGGTGAGTCCGGTCTCGAAGAACCTGTCCGGGAATTCCTGTGCAAAACGCTTCAGTTTGGTGGAAACCATAAGATCAGCACATAGTGCAACGATTCTTGGGTTTTCTCTTGCAAGCTCAATTAACACCTTCCCGAAAACATCCCTGGGAGTGAGAGTATCCGCTAAGTCAGCCTCTGTCCAACTAGATACTGTTGCCATTTGTTTTCCTCCCTTTATGCGGATTCTTGCCCCAGTTCCTGCTCCAGCTTTTTCACTACAGCTGCCAACTCGCCAATTGCCAACTCGTACTGCTCAGCACTGAATTGTCCGTAGTGCCATTCGTATCTATCCTCAATGAATGAAACACCTTTGCCCTTCACGGTATTTGCTACGATCATGGTCGGTTTTCCTTTGGTCTTCGCGGCTTCCTCGTAAGCACCGAGTAGCTGAGAGAAGTCATGCCCGTCACATTCTATGACATGCCAGCCAAAAAGCGCCAGCTTCTTACCGAGAGGCTCGAGGGTCATTGTCCCTTCGAAGCCGCGTTCTCCAAGGACCCCCGGACCCTCAGTGGGGCCATCAAGACTAAGTCCGTTCCTGTCAATCGTTCCACACACATTGTCCACCTTGAAATGGGAAGCGATCTCAATGGCTTCCCACGTGGAACCCTCAGCCATCTCGCCGTCACTCAGCACTGTATACACCCTGTAGTCCTTCTTTAACACCCTCCCGGCCATAGCCATGCCGACAGCAAGAGCAGCTCCGTGACCCAGGGAACCCGTACTCGCGTCACATCCACGTATCTTGTTTCTGTCAGGGTGCTGTCCCAAGGGGCTGTCCAGCTTATTGAACGTGGCAAGGATCTCGCCGGAGATGAACCCCTTGTCCGCCAAAACCGTTGCCAAAGCATTGCAGGTGTGTCCTTTGCTCAAGACGAACCGATCCCGGTCTTCCCAGTCTGGATTTGCCGGGTCCAGCCGCATGACGCCGAAATAGAGGACCGTGAGAATGTCCATGACTGACATAGACCCGCCGTAGTGTCCACTTGTTTCAGCATCTCTCATCATCTCAAGTTCCGTTATCCGGAGTTTGTAGGCTTTTTTCTTCAGTTCCAGCCCCAGCTTGTGGCGGTTGTTTTCACTCATTGTCCTCTCCCCCGTATTCTCTTCCCTCATCCACCATAGTGTGGTGGCAACACTTCTTCCTCAAGAGGAAGATCAACCCATGCCCTTGTCTTCATTGATTTGAAAGTCCCGCACATCACCTCTAATGCTCGTGCTCCATCCTCACCTGTTACTCGTGGTTCCGTATCTTCAACAATGCATTTGACAAAATGCTTCCACATCCTTTCATAGTTTGATTCTCTCGGAGGATATATCGGAACCCAGCGTTTCCCGACAGGCTGGCTCACGAAATCCTCAGCCCACCATGTCTGCGGGTAGCGGTAGTCTCTGATAATGTCCGGTAGTTCATCCGCGTTGTAGTCCCTATTTGTATAGACTGCCAAAGGTGCCATTTGGAATGGGTTGGTTGCATCAGAACTTGTCTGTATCGTTCCCTGGCTGCCATGAACACCGGTGGCCTGGACCACCACCGGTGAGAATCGATTGCACGTGACACAACTGTAGGAACCGTTCTTGTGCTCCATAAGAATCCAAACAGTGTCATCCAATGGGGTATATTCTTCCGGTATCACCAAACGTTTTGCAATGCCCGTGACACTCTTTACCTCGCTTCCCATGAGCCACGTAATAAGGTCAATGGCGTGAGCACCGAGATCCAGAATAGCTGCTGCACCGGCCAGGTTTGGCTTCAGTCTGAAGTCAGTTCTTGCCAATTTTTCCTGGTAGTAGAAGAAGTGTTGATATTGGCACGCAAATCCCATTACGGGCTCACCAATCACTCCCTCCGTAATCAACTGCTTCGCATATTCATTTTGCAGCCAGAACCTTCTGTCACAGCCTACCATCAGCTTCTTTCCTGCTTTTTTGTACGCTTCCACGATACCCCAAGCCTGTTTGTTGGTGATGGCAAGAGGCTTCTCCACCAAGAGATGTGCCCCAGCCCCAGCAGCTGCGATGGCATGCTGGTAGTGAAGAGAATTCGGAGTCGCAATGACGACGGCATCAAGGTCCGTGTCATTGAGCATCCTGTCATAGTCAGCGAAGTAGGTTCGGGCTTCCCATTTTTTTGCCATCTCTTGCGCTCTAGGCTCGTCCGTATCACACACGGCTACAAGTTCAGTTTCAGGAAGTTTCTTGATCGAAGGAAAATGAGCGATTTCCGCTATGCTTCCGCATCCTATAACACCGACATCTATCTTTCGCATTCTTCATCCTTTCTGATCAGGTCATCAATGTCAAAGCACTACTCTTTGTAGTTTGCGTCACATCAATAGCACTTACCCTTTGCTGCTCAACTGTACAAATGCCTTATCTTACGCTGCCTCTTGGACTTCAGTAGCTTCCAAAATCTAAGCTACCACCTTCTTCGCGATCTGGTCGAATTCTTCAAGCGAGATAGTGTGTTTCTTGGGCAGGACCTTGCGGACTTCGTCGAGAATCTTCTTGACATCCTCATCCGTATATTCCAGTCCTAGGACCCTGAGTCTTGCTCGGGCAGCCTCGCCGTGCAAGGTTGTATCTCCAAAAACAACCCGTCTTTTGTTGCCGACGAGTTCGGCACGAAACCCTTCCATTGCCTCCCAGATTCCGGTGATAATGCAATAGGCATGCAGCTCTGATTCATGAAGGAACGCATTCTCGCCAACTATCGCTTTGTGAGGTTGGCATCGAATGCCGGTGAGTTCCTCAACAAACTTGGAGAGCCCATAGAGCTTTTCCAGCTTCACTCCCGTGTCAACTCCGTACATACATTCCAGTGACACAACCACTTCTTCCAAAGATGTTATTCCGGCTTTATCCCCCATGCCGTTAATGATGAGATCTGCAGCTTGAGCCCCACGCTCGACGGCTGCCAGTACATTGGCGACAGAAAGGCCAAAATCATTATGGCTGTGCCAAAGTATGGGTACCCTTAGTAATTCCGTGAGCTTATCCATCAAGAACCTTACTGCAGGAGGGGAAGCATAGCCATCCTCGGCTACACTCAATCGGTCGACGCCCGCTCTCTCAACTGCAGAAAGGATTGACTCCAAGAAATCCCAGCTACTCCTCATGGCGTCACACTGCATGTAGGACACTTTCACCCCTTGCCCTTTCGCACACTGTATCACTTCCACAATCCGAGGGATCAGCTCCTCCCTGGTGTGGCCTAACTCTGCGACCTGTTCATCTGAGGCATGGTTTATGATGGGATGATTCCAGGGTTCAACCCTATCAACTCCTGCATCTATAGCTCTATTGAGCTCATCCTTCCAAGTGGGAACCCATGTCTTGATGATTGCTGAGGTTTCCAGCTGGGGAATTTGTTTCTTGATCAGCTGCGCTGTCCTGTAGTGTTCATCCACAGCCCCCACGAATCCAACATCGATTTCCTTGATTCCTATTTCATAGACCTTTTCAGCAACTTTCAATTTGTCGTCAGGAGACATATAGCATCCTGGCTGTTCATCTCCCTCACGTATGGTAGAGTCCCGTATGTGGAATTTGCTTGGGAGTCTCATGGCTTTTCGCACTTCCTCATTGAAACAGAACTCGCTGACGCACCATTTGTCCGGCATGTAATTTCTTCCGTACTTCACATTGACACTCCTTATCTGGTATTTTGGGCAACTGGAGAATCGGGTGTCTTGCACCATCCCTAGTCTCTCGGCCACCGTTTCAATAGGTTCGTATTACCGTGAATAGACTATGTAGTCCAATGACAGTAGCTTGCAGAACTGAACCAGTTCATTCACGCAGTCACCGCGTGCGCCATGGATGTGATTCGACCCATAGGTGCCTAGAAACTCTTTGTGATCGAAATCGGCCTGGATAAACGCGTGGGGAAAGGCCCAGGTGGTTTTCTTCAGTTCTTCTCGTCGTTTCCTATTGATTGACCCCTTGAGGATAGCCATCCAGTAGTTACCCTTTCTTCTACACAATCTGGCCAGGGTTACAGGGCCGGACCCTGCAACGAATTGCACAGCGCACCCCCCAGCCTTCCCAAATGCTGGGGGGATAAGGTGCACTTCCTTCGTATTGTGTGAAGGGTTCTTAGAGTAGTTGGCAAACCAACTTGGCATAGAACCACAATTGGCACCGATGATCTGCGATTCTGCAACGTGTCTTATGTCCAAGAACAAGGTGGGGCTTCCTCCTGACATGAACTTCAGAATTTGCATGGAAAGAGCTGCATCATGATCAGCCTCACAGCTGGATACGACGGGTTCTTTCGGCCCTTCTGCATCGTAGGGATCATTGAGCAGCATTTGGTTCAAGCACTGAAGTACGTGGTGATCGCTCATCTCGGTTTGGCACTTAATGCCTATGAAATCAAGACCCATCTCTTCGGCGATTCTCTTGGTGGCAAGGTAATCACGAATCTGTGAACGCAACTTCTCAGGAGTGAGGAAAGTGCCATCATACTCTATTGCGCCGAAGTTCTTCTCTATCCACTCCATGTGTTGTTGAATCTCCTTTTCTTGCACACTTCCTGCTCTCCTCACGATTTCCATCTGATCAATATGTTCAATGTCTATGCCGAAGAGACTTTGCCATTGCGCAAGATCTGCTGTTGCGGTGCAGATACCAAGACTCCTTCCACCAAAGCACCCATAGGTTGTCCCCTTGAGCCGGTTCATAGCGCTCGCCGCTGTGCAGAATGCATCAATAGCTCCTAGTGTCTGCGCATCGTCAATAGATCCAACAACTCGCTGGTGGGGGAAGCCTATCTGATCGAGTGCTCCACCAGTGGCAAGTATTGCCACCTGGCTAGACGAATCAAGCCGATTATTGCTGTACAGTATGGTGGGAAGTTCGAGAAGTCTGACACCCATGACGGGAAGATTGGGGGCGCTCCAGACCGGGAGTGATACAACAAGACAGTCTATGCTTTCTTCGCGGACCTTCTCAATGGCGGAAACGAGCTCATTTTTTGACCGTATGAGGTTTGGCGATACACATTCAAATCTGCCCCTCAAAGCGTCTATTACGTTCCTTGATTCCTCCTCCACTATGTGCTTGCGCTTGACGTAGAATTCCTCTCTTTGCTCGGCGAAGGTTAGCAACCCAACTTTTGGCTTCACCGTCCTTTCCTTTCATCCTTTGCTTCTGTCTTTGGAAGCTTATTCATCGGTGATTCGGAGAAGCTTTCCGTAACCGAGAATCGGTTCGTTGCAGTGGATCTTTCGCAGACAGTTCCACAACGTGGCCTGAACACTGGTGACGACAGGAATCTGGGCGTCTTTTTCCAGCTTCTCAATTATTTCTATTGTCCGAAAATTCGTACAGCTTATGAAGATTCCTCCAGCCTGTGGGTATTCCAAAAACACTTCTTTGGCCAATGTGTAGCTTACCCAGGGAGGTTGGTCACCAATCTCTACCGATTCCACAATGCCAATTCCCCTTATTCCCAGTACCTCAACCCCTTTTTTCTCTAAGAAGCTCCTTTCCAAGTCATTGACTTCCTGGACATAGGGCGTTGCCACTATCACCCTGTTCATTCCTAGAATTTGAAGAGCCTCCACAACCGATTCTATGGTGGTCACGGCTGGGATACCGCTCGTTTTCTCAATCCTTTCCCTAATCTCCTTTTCCCACTTTTCCCCCTTGAGCAGACCCCCAGACGTGCAACCGAAAGCGATAACATTGACGTGCGCTGTTGCGAGTTCCTCAGCGGCTCTTTCAATGCTGTCGGACAGACTGGCCAGTCCCTCGGGGGTGCTCTTGGTGTGAAACATCCTTGTGGTATGCACCGATACACCGTCAGGAACGAGTCTGTGGAACTCTGAGTCTATTGTTGTTACAGTAGACGGTATCATCAAACCGATTCGCCCTCGCCATCCATACATTTGCTTTCCTCCCTCGAAGAGAACAGTCTATATCTATGATCGTACAAATGGAGTGTGCCAAAGGCTGCCACATTGGGCAGCCCTTTCTAGCTCCTCGAAAACATCAGAGCATTTGTCTCGTCACATCCACTATATCCCTCACTTGGGGCACCGCGGACTCTTCCATACTCCTCTCATAGGGTATAGGAATGTCTTTTCCGGCTACAACCTCGATGGGACCATCAAGATAATCAAACCCATCCTTCATCATCTGACGAGCGATATCTCCGCCTATACCTCCTCTGAGGCACGCTTCGTGCACAATCGCCAGGTGGCCAGTTCTCTTGACAGAATTGAGGATGGTCTCGGAGTCAAAGGGAACTAAAGTTCGAGGGTCGACAATGTCCAAGCTTATCCCCTCTTGTTCTAGAACTCGGGCGGCCTCAAGAGCCCTGTGAACCATTAGAGACGTCGCCACCACCGTGATGTCTTTGCCCTCCCTCACCACCTTTGCCTGACCAAAAGGAACAGTGTATTCCCCTTCTGGCACAGGTCCAGTTCGTGGGTAGAGAAGTTTGTGCCCAATGAATATCACCGGATTGTTATCCCTAACTGAGGTCTTGAATAATCCCTTGGCATCATACGGAGTCGAAGGAATTACTACCTTTAACCCCGGGGTGTGCACAAACCAGGCTTCCAGACTCTGGCAATGTTGGGCTGCCTCTCCACTTCCTGATCCGCCCTCCGTCCTTACCACCAGGGGTACTGCTAGAACCCCTCCGCTCATATATCTTAGTTTGGCTGCTTGATTGCATATCTGATCCATGGCCAATGTGGCGAAATCGACTGACATAATCTCAACGATAGGACGCAGACCCATGATGGCAGCTCCAGTTCCCAACCCCACAATAGCTGCCTCCGATATTGGGGTATCCTTGACTCTTTTTTCCCCAAATCTGTCCTGAAGGCCTTTTGTTATCTGGCGCACACCACCGTAGGCTCCCACGTCCTCCCCTATGTAGAACACAGAGGCGTCTCTTTCCATTTCCTCTTGCATAGCTTCATTTAGAGCCTGACGATAACTGATTTCTCTCACTTTATCCTCGTTTCTTGGTCAATTCGCACTCTCAATCACAGTAGAGGTAATCCATGGTACTCTTTGGATCCGGAAAAGAGCCTTTCTGGGCGAACTTGGCCGCTTCATCCACCTCTTGTTCTACCTTCTTCGTAATCCGTGCTACCTCTTCTTGGTTCATAGCTTTTTCCAGCATGAGTTTTCGCTCAAAGCGCGAAATCGGATCTAACCTCCTGCACTTGTCCATTTCTTCTCTGGTTCGTGTTTCCATATCAAGCATAGCGTGACGCTCCAGGCGAAAGGTAACGGCCTCGATGAGAGTAGGCCCCTCCTGATCTCTCGCCCTTCTCACAGCGTCATCCACAACTTCATACACAGCAATGATATCGTTTCCGTCTACCGATTTCCCCGGCATTGCATAAGAGATAGCTCTGTCTGAGACATTCTTCACGGAGAGAGAACGACTTATGGGGACACTGATGGCATAGCCGTTATTCTCACAGATGAAAACCACCGGTAACTTCCATAGGGAGGCTATATTCAAAGATTCGTGAAAAGTACCTTGATTGGTAGCACCATCTCCAAAGAAACACAATGTCACTCGGCCGTTTTCCTGATATTGAGAGGAGAAGGCCACGCCCAAAGATATTGGAATCCCTCCGCCCACAATACCACAGGCTGTGAGCATTCCTACCCGCGGATCTGTCAAGTGCATGGATCCACCTCTTCCCCTGCAATAGCCGCTCTCTCTTCCCAACAGCTCGGCCATCATTCTCTTGATATCCGCACCCTTGGCTATACAATGGCCGTGACCTCGATGAGTGCTCACCACGTAGTCTTGGGGCTGAATGACGGCGCAAGCCCCAACCGCAATAGCTTCCTCTCCGCTGTAGCAATGGAGAGCCCCTGTAATCAATCCTTTGGCATACAGTTCCTTAGCTTTGCCCTCGAACATTCTTATCGTGTACATTCTTCTGAGCATGTTGGTCATTACCTGTTTGGATACGTTCATTTCACTCCTCTCACCCCACCGGAACACTTCCAGGCCCCGTGATTATTGCTATCAACATGCACTGCTAGGTACCGCTCGGACACAGCCAGCGATACACGCACCGACGAGTATTCGTACGGTAGACACCCGAGCCTGCCGACTTCTCGTATAGGGCAGTTGTCCTATCCACAGGCGTCTTGCCCCGCACACTGCGACCACTCGTGCTGAAAGAGCCCTTTTCTCCTTTCTACTTGAAGGCTCCCATCGTGAGCCCCCTCACCATATACCTTCCAGCCACTAGAAAGAAAATGGCAAGAGGAATCATCGACAGAAGAGATGCTGCCCCCATTTCGTTAAAGAAGGTCTGGTGTTCACCCAAGAAACCAGCGATGGCGAGAGGAAGCGTCTTTGTGTTTATTCTTGTAATGATAAGGGGCAAAAGGTACTCAATCCAACTGAAAAGGAACACGAGACATCCGGTGACAGCTATCCCAGGGGCAGCCAGAGGTAGGACAACGCGGAATACAGTACCAAATCGCGACGCGCCGTCTGTGAAAGCCTGTTCTTCCAGTTCTCGAGGAACTAGGTCAAAGAAGCTCGATAGTAACCATACCGACATCGGCAACAGGAATACCGTCTCAATAAGCACTAATCCCCAATACGTATCCATGAGTCGATACTTGTTAAGAATTATGAAAAGGCTGATTATAATTGTCACCGGCGGTATGGTTCGCACAACCAGAAATGTGCCAAAAATCGCCCCCAGTTCTCGGTAGCGAGCCGAAAATCGAGACAAGATATAGCTTGGTCCAATTGCCAGGAGTAAGCACAGCGCCACGGTCATGGTGCCAACTATGAGGGAATTGCGCATCTCCGCAACCACAGACAAGCGGGACATGGCAACGCTAACCTCACCGAGGTTTAGTATTGACCGGTAGGAGTCGAAACTGAGGACCTCGGGAATGCCCAAGCCCTCGGGAATATGTCCTGGTATGGTGAAGGAAACCAAACCGAACCACGCGATCGGGAAAAGACACCACATCACTACCACACAAGCAATAACCACCAGGAGCACTTTCATAGTAAGCTTGGACGACGGCAACTTCATCAATCTACCTTTCTGAGTCGTGATACCTTGAACAAGAGAAGAACGATGCCCAATACAAGACACAAAATACACACACCAATCGCAGCACCTCCTCCGGTATCCCACATTCGGAATGCAGTCTTGAAAAGATGCACGTTGAGCGTTGTGGATGCCTCGCCGGGTCCGCCTCTTGTCATTATCCACAGGTAGTCGAAAGCTTTCGAGGTGTCAATTGTCTTAAGAACTATGGCAATCAGCAACACTCGTTTCAGAAGTGGAAGTGTGACAAGGAAGAATGACTGCCACCGGGAAGCACCGTCAATTCTTGCAGCCTCCAAGGGTTCTTCAGGGATCCCCTGAATTCCAGCTAGCAGGATCAGATACACATACGGTGTCCAGGACCAGATATCTGCAAGCATCACCCAATAGAACGCAGAGTAAGTCGCCAGCCACGGCCGGGCTCTAATGCCCACAAATGAGAGCAAGTAATTGACCCATCCGTATTGCTCGGTAAGGGCGAAAGCCCACATGACCGCGGCAGCAGCAGGCATCAGCAACAATGGCAGTATGATGATTATGTGGAGAACTCTTGAGAATACACGTGATATGTGGCGCTCTATAGATGCGTTAAATACGGCAAGAAAAAGCCCCCCGACGAGGCTTACCCCCACACACACTCCTATGTATGCCAGGGTCCGAAGAACTGCCGCGTAGAAGCTCCACGAGCTAAAGAGCCTCGCATAGTTCGCAAGTCCGGCGAAGTTGTCGATCATCAGAGGAATATTCTTATTCCTCAGGCTTGTGTAAACAAGCATTCCCAGCGGATAGCCGAGGAACACTGCGAAGAAAACAAGTGGTGGGACTACCCATAAGAGTAGCCCCACCCTTTTCAGGACTGATTCTCTCGCAGCAGTCCCTACTTGATTCTCACTCACTTTGCGAGCAGTCCTGCTCTGTCCAAAGCGTCCTCTGTAGCCTTCGCTGCCCGATCAGTAAACTCCTCTCCCGTAATCTTATTTGCAGTCAACAAGTTGTGGAGATCCGAGGCTTGTGTGAATGGTCCCAGCCCAAGGAGAGGCACGAGATAGGGATGTCTGGCCTCAAGGTACTTGTCGTAAAGTGTCCTCGGATTGATTCCCCCCGGATCGACGGACGTGTAGTAGGCAAGTTTCTTGTAGGGAGGCAATTGCCCACCATCTTTGGCCATTGGCAACTGGATGTCTTCCTGCATCAGCCATTTTATGAATTCCCATGCCGCATCTTTGTGTCTGCTATCCCCGTTGATGCCGACACCCCAATAGGATGCATGCCCACCGCCGCGGATAGGCACGGGCAGGGGAAGACGAAATGTCCCAATCTCACCGACTTTGTTCTTGATCTCTGGAGTCTGCATATATCCCCAGAAGTCAGAGAGCCAACCCCAGGCCATTGCTGCGTGACCCCCGAAGAAGTACTCGGAAACGGGCCCTGTTGTCAATGTAGCAGAGTCGGGGGCCATGTACTTGTCCTTGTATATGGCATCCTGCAGCCATTGAGCGAGCATTATCTGCTCCTCACGGCCTTCTCCGCTGGCATACGTGCAGCGATAGCCACCGTCAACTTTTTCCACCCAGTCTCTCCCGGTCTCCAGGTACAGGTCGTTCTGAGCAGTATAACCTTGGTCCATACCCAGGTTCATGACGAACCCATACATGTCAGGCGGTCGCGTGAAGAACGTTGCAACATCCTTTAGCTGTTGGAGTGTCTCGGGGACTTTGAGGTCGTAGCCATATTGCTCGCGGAATGCAGCTTTTTCGGAAGGATCCTCAAAGAGCTCTTTTCTGTAGTATGTAACCTGAGCGTTAGCATGGAACTGCACCATAGCATACTGACCAGAAGGTCCCTTTACCTGCTTCTGAAGCTCCCACATCTCGTCCTCGAACTGGGCGGTGCTTCCCCATCCTTCCGTGATGTAGCTATCAAGGGGTTCCAAGTAGGGAAAACACGGGAGCATGAATATCCCGGGCTGCTGAACAACATCCGCATACCCTGTATGAGCGCTCAGCTCGATGATTTGCTTCGCATAAAGCTCACTCCCCGGGAGCTGGAACCACTCGACTTTGATGCCAGTCAGTTCCTCGAATTGGCCAGTTCGCTCTACTGCCGGCGCAATGCAAGTCCATCCCTCCATTGTGGAAACCACAATCGTTGTTCCCGCAAAAGGTTTGCCAGCCCGCAGGTGTGGCCAGGTTCCATCAATATACTCAACAGCCCAGCCAGAAGCTGTGAACGCTACAAGCATCAGAACTGCCAAACACAGACTGGCTAGGCCTATTCTCATCCTCCGTTTCATTTTGTCCTCCTCATGATTGTCTTGTTCATATCACTACCGATCGGCTTAGGGAACAATAGTCGGTCATTTTGACTTCTCTTCTCTCCTGGGCCTTCTCTCGCTTGAAAGCCAGTCGACTTCTCTCCCCTTTGTGCATCACCCCCTTTCTGTGTTATCACGGATCTAGCAAGAAGACAAGATCTCCTGTCTTTTCCTTATGGTCCTTGATAGCCCATTTCTCAGCCACTTTTGCCTCACACCACCGCCTTTTTCCAGTCTGGCTTGAGTATTGTCTTGGAATACCCATCCTCATCTTCAAAATGGTACCATGGTGTTCCCCCACACGGAAATCGACTTAGATTGCCCTGTGTTTGTCTTTCTATGAGGGATCGTGGATTTGAAACTAATGCTATCACCACTTTGTAAGTGATACTTCCTATTCCCCAATTGAATTTCTAATTCTCCCTCCAACACTAACCCGGCTTCTTCTCCCTGGTGGCTGTACAGTTCTTTAGATGTCGTTGCTCCCGGGCTCAGGATATTGAGTATGAGTTTGACTCCCTCGTTTAGATTTTGATTGAGAAGGAAAAAGTTGACTCCTTCACCAAGGGAGAGGACCTTGCGTTCGCTTTCACGAACAACAGGTGACTGATGTTGAAGTTCTTCTCCCTGTTCTTCATCAGAAAAGGCTGATTCGAAAAACGAGGCAACAGATGTATTAAGTGCCTCAGCGATTTTCTTCAATGTGCTCACGGAAGGACTCGTTCTATCCTTTTCTATCTGGCTCAAAAAGCTCGAACTCAGACCACTTGTCCGTGCCAGGTCCATTCCCCTCAAACCCAATTCCATTCTTCGGCGCCGAATGCTTCTCCCCAGACTCATGGTTCCACCGCCATAGATTCACTCATGTAGTACGTTTTTTGAAAATAGAGACGAAATTCTACATTATATTATGCTCAACAAAAAAAATTTGTCAATACCGCGAATTGAATCACGTAAAAGAGAGCTCTGAAAAATTAGCTTCTTTTTCGAATTCTCTCGCCTTGACTCAAGTTTTTTCGGGCGGTGGAGGCGGAAAATCCTCTTTTCTTCCTTATCCTTCTTCAGGTTTTCCCCGTTTCTAGAGAATTCTTGCTCTTTGAGTCCTTTTTATCCTGAACAGAGGGGTTGTAGTAGAACTCCAGGAAGAGAATCTTGAACATTACCACTGGAGGATGAGAAGGTCTTCCCACGTCTTCTGAATAAAGTTCCCTGGTCTCCTCCTCAACGAAGGAAAAGTCCACACTCTCCTTTATCTTGAGAAGTTCATGCTCTTTGGGTAGAAAGTACTCTTGGATGTAGGAGTCGAAGAAGTTTCCTTGAGCGTCAGTTTTCCCGATCACTTAGATTTCCTCCTTGCAGAATTCTGAGACAAAATCACTTCAAAGATAGACCAAATCTGGACTTTAGTCAACTACAAGAAAGAAGAATTGAGAAAGAACCTCACAACTTCAGCCAGATTAGGCCGACTTTTTCAGAGCTCTCTTTTATATGGCAGAACGCGCCTCGTTAAATCGCCGCCCCATCTATACTACAATCCCACTACCTACAAGGGGTTTCCTGATCAGTTGATTTCCTGGATAGTAGCTATACCCCTCGATGAAGAAGAGTGGCTTCATGAAGAACCGACAAGAGCCCTTGGTTCCCTTTAAGTCAAGCGACACCGCTTCACTCCTTCACCCGACCAGGCGTCGTCAACCTGAACAGACAGATGAGGCTGGTTGAAAACACACCCCTACGCTCTAACACAAGACGCAAAATTAGCCAAAATAAGGGCTTCGAGCTTTTCAATGGGAAAGCTACATTGATAGATTTTGACGTTTTCTCTTGGGCCTCTCTTGCCTCTAAGTGCCTCTAAGAGCGCTGATTATGACGAAGGCAAAGGGGAGCGGGAGCATACCCCAAATGACATCTGGGCATATCCTGAGAGTTGACACGCAGGATGCAACATGTTTTGAAAACTCAGGGTGCTGACCAGGGTGAAGAGTGTAGGTTCGAGACGACATGACGAAAAAAGCGTCGACTTCTTTAGAGCTGGAAGAGTAACTTTCGGAGGTGAGCTTCATCAAATTTAGCAAAGGAGGAAGAGGATGAAGAGCGAGGTACGCAAGCAGGTTCGGGAAAGGATAGCAGCCCTACTCACAGCAGCTTTTGGTTTAGTAGCAGCCCTCGCCTGGAATGGAGCTATTAGGGCAATTTTTGCCAAGGTCTTCGGAGACCCTGACACCATTGTGGCGATGCTCATCTATGCGATTGTAGTGACAGTCGTAGCCGTTATTGTGACCATAGTGATTGCCAGGAGTGTTGCCAAGGAAGAAAGCTGAGCAAATCCAGGTTTTGCGCCGATTGACAAGAGGAAAAGAGCTCCATAGACGTTCATAGAGGCCTGATCTTGGTCGAAGGCAACCTATATCTTGGTTAGAATTACAGCCCCTTCATCAAGAGACTTTTTTTAAAGCCAGTTGTGGGATAGAGGACGCTTGGCAGTTTAGTGTAACAGAGGAGAACTATGAAGAAAAGACACGAAGAAACCAAGAAATTTATTGCTAAATCTAACAAAGGAGCTCTAGAAGGGTATCTGCGCTCAGGACTGGTCAAAGCTGTGGATGTTCTTCCTGCTCGAAATGCGTGTTACGCTTGCGAAAAATGGGAAGGCAAGAAAATCGCATTAAAGAAGGCTATTAAAAAGTCGCCTTTGCCGATCAGAAATTGCCATAACGAGCAGTACGGTTACTGTCGCTGCTGTTACGCCCCCGCTGTAGACTAAAAAGAGAGGAGGCAAGGTGAAAACCCAAGAGTTATTGGTCGCCATTCTGCTGGCTGTGGGTCTTTATCTTGTGCCTGCTTTGGGATATGGGGAAGTTGAACAATGGAGATGGGAGCATAGCGCCTCCTACATGGATTTTTCTCTCTTGAAGGGCAGAGTCAATTATATAATGCGTAACCCGACGGATTTTCTCGATGTTAGAATTTCTTTGGGGAGAACCGAGGAAGAGATGCACATCCCTGTCTTCAGCACTCCACCTTGATCCCAATTGGTCCACGGGCTGATTCTCCAGCTATCCTTCAAAGTCGTCGACCTCATAAAGGCTCCTTGTCAGATTAAGGAAGTGAGAGTTCGGATAAGCTTTCTTGTATCATCACAGTGACGAAGAGAGGATTGATTTCCAGAGAGTGAAGCTCAGGAGCTTGAAAACTCATAGAGAAGGACTTTTTGCGAGAATGCTCAGCACAAGATTCACATTCGGGTGTATCGCATCTTGGCCCTATGAAAGAGGTGTATCTGAGTCCAACATTTCCTGGCGTTTCCGAAATATAGGGGAAAATTCTCCTCCACCACACGAGTATCCACCGAAAGAGATTCTCCGCGAACTTATCCCAACGGGTGAAGGAAGCCTGAAACAGCAGCTTTTATGGGGTATTGGAGGGCAATCTGTGTGGGGGGTTGACAAAGTTTTCTGGGAGAGTATAATAAGACCAAAATGGTCCTTTTAAGGTGTCGGCCAGTACCGTTAGGCCAGAATTCAAATTATGGATTGAGGCTGTGTCCTGCCTGAGACATGATAAGAAGACAGGGCCTCCGCCATTCTGTGGATGAGGTCTTATGAACTTGCGTCATTGCTGAAGAGGTCTTGCGACAACATAGGTCAAACTTGGGCAAAACAATAGAGATCCTCCAAGAGGAGAACGGTCTGGCAAGAGGTCTTCGAGAAAAGTATTGTCGGCACTGAGGTGTGAGCAAAAGGTTTCGCCTTCTTTTTCCAGTAAACGCGGTCTTAAAAAACAGAATATAGGGAGACACGCCATGAAACTTAGAACAGGAGCTATTGTTACCATGACGGGCATTCTTGTACTGATGTCTGTCACCTTGTGGACACGTTCCAGCGTCACCCTTGGTGAAGAGGCAAAAGAACTAAAGCCAGTTGAGGTTAGGGAATACCAGGGTGAAAAACTTTCTTCAATAGGTAGCTTCAGAGAGAACTCGATACGGGGACCACAGAATGTGGACAAGGAGACGTACACGCTTGAGGTAGCCGGCCTGGTGAGGAATCTCACAACCTACACCTACGATGAGATCCTGGAAAATCAACATTACAGCAAGGTGGTCACCCTGAACTGTGTTGAGGGCTGGAGTGTCAAAATACTGTGGGAAGGGGTGCTGGTGAAAGATTTGTTCAAAGAGGTCGGTGTTCTTCCTGGTGCAAAAGTCGTTATATTCCATGCTCATGATGGATACTCTACCTCCCTACCCTTGAGCTACATCGTGGATAATGACATCATTATGGCGTACAAGATGAATGAGATTATCCTCCCGCCGGAGAGAGGATTTCCCTTCCAGCTCGTGGCTGAGAACAAATGGGGCTACAAGTGGATAAAGTGGATCACCAAAATCGAACTCTCCGATGACACAAGCTACCGAGGATATTGGGAGCGACGAGGCTATTCGAATAGAGGGAACCTGGATGAGGGGTTTTTTGAATAGTCAAGGCTGGGACAATGAAATACAGCATTGGACATTTAATCAAACGACTAATTAGCTGGTCCTTGCTGGCTCTAACAGCGCTCTACATTGTTACGGGTTTTGGAATTACCGCGTTTAGAATTGTCACCCCCGCGACGTTCGGTTTGCTTGGCAAGGCATTATCTTTTAGGGTTCACGACGCACTGTGGGCACCTTTTCTCATACTGTTGGGTCTGCATCTTGTTCTTAGATTCCTTGCTTCATTGGGTAGAAAAGAGAAGGAAAAGGCCGCTGACTAGTTTTCCTTGGTCGTCTGCGATCCGTTCTAGACGCAGGTTCGGCTTCTGCATTGCTAGGGAGACAAATGCTGGCAAGACCCTCCCACCAGCCGCTAGAGCCACCGCCCCTTCGTTTCTGGAGGCAATATGCTTTTTCACCACAGTATCCTAATCGAGGTGCGGTCATGTATTCCGCAAAAGAGCTTTGGCTACCCTCAGAACGCTAGAGATCAGAAAGCCTAAGGCACCTGGTGAAAGGGGGCAATCAGAAATGTAAGAGGAAGGAGACAGAACAGGGCCGCGTAGCTCAATACTAACCTTTGCATTCTATGGAAAAATGAATACACTACTGGTGTAAAAAGGCTGTCGACAGGCAGCTTGCCCGAGAAAAACACCAGGCAGGCAGAAGGCAGACTTTGACCAGATTTTCCGTTATTATTCCCACCTTAAATGAAGAGAAACTCATAGGGGCCTGCATTAGACACCTGCGTCAACTTGACCCTGACATGGAGATAGTTGTCGCTGATGGAAGAAGTGAGGACAGCACACCCCGTGCGGCGAGGAAGCTGGGAGCTGTTGTGTGCTCTGCCCAAAGGGGACGCGGGCAGCAGTGCAACGCCGGCGCTGCCCGTGCTTCTGGTGATGTTCTTGTCTTTCTTCATGCTGATACCAGGCTGCCGGATGACGTGTTTGTCCAGCTCAGGGCGATTTTTCAGGATGAGAAGGTCAATATTGGCGTTTTTCGACTCTCCTTGGATACGAAGCACCCACTCCTCAATTTCTATGCACTGTGCAACCGTTTTGATTCGGTATTGACACGTTTTGGCGACCAGGGGATTGTAGTGCGCTCATCCTTCTTTGATAGCATAGGCGGTTTTCCTGATTGGCCGCTGTATGAAGATGTGCGACTGTTGCAAAAGGCGCGAAAAAGGACGCACATCCACCTTTTTCCGGGGACCGTGACGACATCAGCTCGTAGATTCCTGGAAAATGGAGTAATCAAGCAGTGCTGCCGTGATATCTGGTATTTGTTGCGCTATTTATCGGGGGTCTCACCATATCGGTTGGCAGCAAGGTACACCCGGATAGGAAAAAGTGAAAGGGCTAACTAGGGAGAGACACTGTGCACAGGCACCAATTTGATGTAGTCGTTGTGGGGGGCGGCGCAGGGGGTCTATTCGCA
>CAYYHL010000001.1:17177-30963 GCA_964471775.1 uncultured Clostridia bacterium | reverse complement strand
TTTTTACCGGTGAGCCTTTCTCCGATGCAACCCGGAGAGAGATAGAAGAGGAGCTGAACATAAGGGCAACCGACAATTACGGTTTAAGCGAAATAGCCTGGCCAGGAGTGGCGGCAGAATGTGAAAAGAAGAAGGGGCTCCACATCTTTGAGGACGAGCTTATCCCGGAAATAGTAGATCCTCAGACTGAGAGGCCTCTTCCCCTGGGGGAGAAAGGAGAATTGGTGCTCACTACCATCACCAAGGAGGCATTTCCGCTGATTAGATACCGAACAGGAGACATCACCCGCTTTGATTCTTCTCCGTGCGAATGCGGGCGAAGTCTCATCCGAATGGAAAAAGTGGCTGGTCGCACCGACGAGATGGTCACCATTGACGGAGTGAGTTTCTTTCCTTCACAAATTGAACATATCTTTTCCCAAATTCGGGGTGTTGAAGCCCGCAGCTGTCTG
Source organism: uncultured Clostridia bacterium (assembly GCA_964471775.1). Lineage (GTDB taxonomy): Bacteria > Aerophobota > Aerophobia > Aerophobales > AE-B3A > SOJT01. The sequence continues at coordinate 30,511 of CAYYHL010000001.1, read as the reverse complement.
GTGATTGACCGAAGAGGCGACCAGGATATTCTCAAAGTCCTGGTGGAAGTTTCGGAAGAAGTCTTCTTTGACGAAATGAAGAAGCTCCAGGACTTGAAATCAACAGTAGAAAGAGAAATCTACCGGGATTTGGGCATTACTGCCAAGGTTACATTGGCTGAACCCGAATCTTTTGCCAGAAAGACTGAAGGTAAAAGAGTAATCGACAAACGAGAGAGAAACTGAAGGAGAGCTTGAGTGAGCTCTCAAAGAGAGAATCCAGAATATCTTGATAGAGAATCTCTGGAGAAGCTCCAGTTAGAAAAGCTAGGGCAAGTACTGGAGAGGGTTTATCATAAAGTACCTTTCTATCGAGAGACATTCCGCGCACGTAAGGTACAACCTGAAAATGTAAAGAGTCTGAACGATCTGGAGAAGCTCCCCTTTACCACCAGGGAAAACCTACGTGCAGGATATCCGTATGGGTTTTTGGCCTGTTCCCTGTCCCCATTGGTAAGGTTGCATACCTCTACCGGTACCACCGGTAAACCTAAAGCTGTTCTCTTCACCCAGAAAGACATCGCTCAAGCTGCCCGGCTCATAACTCGTTGCATGAGAATGACCGGAGCACGACCTGAAGATGTCTTTCAGAACATGATGAGTTATGGGCTCTTTACGGGCGGCCTCATTTTTCACTATGGGGCGGAAAGAGCGGGGCTGTTGGTAATCCCAGGCGGAACTGGCAACACAGAGCGGCAAATAGAGATGATGCATGACTTCAAGACTACCATTGTTCACATAACTCCGAGCTATGCTCTCTACCTGGCCGAAGTTATGGAAAGAATGGGCTTTAGCCCCACAGATGATTTTAGCTTGCGCATAGCTTATCTGGGAGCAGAGCCCTATTCGCACGCGACAAAAAGGAAAATCGAGGAAATCTTTTCGCTGGATGCCTACGATTCCTACGGTCTTTCTGAAATGAACGGTCCTGGAGTTGCCTTTGAGTGCAAAGAAAAGCAAGGAATGCACCTCTGGGAAGATAATTTCATTATGGAGATTATTGATCCTGAGACTCTCCAGGTCAAAAGAGATGGCGAAGACGGAGAACTGGTGCTCAGTACTATAAATAGAGAAGCAATGCCTGTTCTGAGATATAGGACTGGGGATCTGACACACATATATCCTGAGGAGTGCAGGTGTGGGCGAGTCCACCGCCGCATATCCCGAATTAAAGGCAGAGTGGATGACATGTTTGTCCTTCGAGGGGTGAATATCTTTCCTTCAGAGATAGAACGGGTTCTTATGAGTCTGCCCGAGGTAGGAAGGAACTATCAGATCGTCCTGGAGAGAAAAGAGGGTCTTGATCACATGAAAGTGAGGGTGGAGATTAAGAAGGAATTCTTCGGAGGCTCCTTCGAAGATTTGAAAATACTACAGAACAAGATCAAGGCTAAATTCAAGGTTGAGCTCATGGTGACTCCTCAGGTGGAGCTGGTGGAGCCGGCAACTCTGCCCAGAACCCCAGGCAAGGCAATAAGACTGATTGATAAGAGGAGAATATGAAATCGGACGCTGTGAAAGGATACAGAGTGGGGTTGGTCTTGAAGGTGGTGGGAATTTCCTATAACCAGCTTAAATACTGGGACAAGATCGGTTTCATCAAACCCACCCTAAAAAGTGCTGAAGGAGGGCACAGGAGGCTTTACTCCTTTGCAGATCTGATAAGATTGAATACAGCCAAAAGTCTGCTGGACAGCGGAATCTCACTCCAGAAGATAAGAAAAAGCGTGGGCTATCTGAAAGAACACGAGCCAGAGATAGAAGAGCCTCTTTCCCAGCTCAAATTCCTCACCAACGGGAAAAGTGTTTTTGCCTTGACCCGCGACCCAAAAAAGGTTATTGACGTTTTAGACCGCTCACAATTGGTCTGGAGTGTGGCTATTGGGAAGATTTCCAGGGATACAAAGGACAAAGTTCAAGAAAATGGGAATTGTTGAGACTTCTTAAGAAGGAAGGAGTCTTGGACAAGATTGAGCAGGTATCCGGTTTTGCCAAGAATGAGCCGCAGAAGACCTACCGTATCCTCTAAGAGGAAGGCTTCTCTGAGGGATACGGAGGTATGATCGGGTTTATCTATGGGGTTCGATGATCACCTTGATCGATTCCTTCGCTTCCGCCGCCAGCCGGAAGCCCAGACCCGTTTCTCCCAGACTCAAGCGATGGGTGATCATCTGGTGCACAAGTACCTTGCCAGCCTGGATTAGCTGTATTGCCATGGTGATGTCCAGTGGGCTGGCACCGTATGAGGGCATGAGTTTTATACTCTTGCGCCAAAAATCGCTGACTGGAACAGGGAGGTCGGCCCCGGGATCTGTAGGCGCGAAAAACAGAACAGTACCTCCGCGATCCACACAGTCCAGGGCTTGAGTGAAGGCGGAAAAGGCTCCTGTGCATACAATGACAAAGTCAGCATTTCTATTCTGGTTGACCTGGCGCAGACGGTCCGGTACATCCTCGTCGGCATATATCACCGAATCTGCCCCAAATTGCTGGGCTGCCTCCAGGCGATATTCATTAATATCCGTAGCAATGACCGGCCCCGCTCCCCGCGCACCTGCCAGGGCTACATGAAGCAGGCCCGCAATGCCGCTACCCATCACCAGTACGCTATGACCCGGTTGTATGCCCGCCAGCCTTTGTCCGCGCACCACGCAGGCCAGAGGCTCAACAAATGTCCCATCCTCGAATGATACCTCGTCGGGCAAGACAAATAGGCCCCGATCTACGTTGAGTGGTGGCACTCGTATATATTCGGCGAAGCCTCCGGGATCATAATTGGTCTTGTGCAAAGTCTCACACGCGGTATGATTGCCACCCAGGCAGTAACGGCACGTGTTGCAAGGAACATGATGGGAAACGAAAACCCTGTCACCTATTTTGTAATTATGTACGCCTTCTCCAAGTTTGGCGATCTGTCCGGTAATCTCGTGGCCTAGCACCAGGGGTGCCTTCTTAATACGATACCACTCCATTACGTCGCTACCGCAGATACCGCTGGCCAATACTTTTACCAAGAGCTCGCCAGGGCCAATTTGCGGTATTGGCACATCCTCTAGTCTCACATCCTTGTTGTTATAATACATAGCTACCCGCAAATGTCTTCCTCCAGACTGCCCAGCTCAGGAATGCCTCGAGAGTTTTGCTGAAACTACTTCTGTTCGTCTTCTGAAATGCTGCTATACAGCTTATAAGCCTCCTCGGGAGCCATATTTTCCTGAACGATGGCTCTTACTGCCCTGATCATTGCCACAGGGTGCTCCGATTGGAAGACATTTCTCCCCATATCTACACCCACAGCACCGCTTTGAACTGCATTAAAAGCCAGATTCAGTGCGTCTCGCTCTGCTATTTTCTTTCCGCCGGCAATAACCACCGGAACAAGACATTGCTCTACGACTTTTTCAAATCCGTCGCAATAGTAGGTTTTTACCATATGTGCCCCAAGTTCTGCAGCGATGCGACAGCATAAACCCAGGTAGCGAGAATCTCGGCTCATCTCTTTGCCTACCGCTGTCACTGCCAAAACGGGGATGCCGTATTCTTGCGCTTCATTGATCAGATCTGCCAGACTCAGAAGTGTCTCTTTCTCGTGATCTGAACCTACAAAGATAGAAAGAGCTACCGCAGCTACATTCAGGCGAATAGCCTCTTTAATGGTGGTGGTAGTTCCCTCGTTGGACAAGTTTCCCAGAATGCTGGTTCCTCCGGAGACTCTGAGAACGATTGGGATAGGAGTATTGGCGGCTACCGAAGTACGCAACACTCCCCGGGTAAGCATCAATGAGTCAGCATAGAGAAGCAAGGGCTCGATTGTCCTTGCCGGCACTTCCAGCCCCCTGGTAGGCCCCAGAAAATACCCGTGATCTACCGCAAGCATCACAGTACGGCCAGTCTCTGGTTTGATTATTCGTGCCAAACGGTTCTTAATTCCCCAATCCATTTTGCTAAACCTCCTTTACCTATTTGTAAATTTCGTTTGTCAGCTCTGACCATTAGATGGCCTTTTCTCTCCACCATCAACGATGAGATTACCGGCCAGCGCACCACAATGGCCAGTTTTGGATTCCTCCCCCGGGCCTCCTTGAGCTCATTATATCAATCACGACATTGAGGTCAATTAACCTACCGCCCTCGTCTTCGGACCTTAAGCCACTGTTGTAGAGCCCCTGAAGTGCGTTCCTACTCACCGAGAGTTTCTTCTTCCGAATTGACAAGATCAAGAGTCAAGAGGGCTCCTGCTGAGGTACTCACGGTAGTAGTTCATAACCCTATTCTGGAAAGTCACTGTCTCTTCGATAAAAGGAATGCCTTGAAACTCTAGTACTCTGCCCAAACCTGCGTTATAGGCAGAGGCAATCTCTCTGGCATCGGGTCTCTCAAGCCTCATGGCATTATCCGCCAGCAGCTTCACGCAGACATCAACGGCTAGGGAAATAATGAAGCGCTGGTCTATCTCCATCAATTCCTCATCGCTTGCGTCTTCAACTTGAGCCAGCAATTCTTCTTTGTAGCGTTGGAAAAGTTTATTGGCGTTTTCCCGATGCCGCATAGCTAGTTTTCTATATGGTATCATTTCCAGAGCCCGCTTCCTGTTGTACTCTTCGGACTCCTTGAAACTGATTTTAGCAGCTATTTCCTCGGCTTTCTGGTAGTACCGCCCCGCAATTTTCAGCTCTTCCCATGCCGCGGTGTAGTACGAAGGCAAAAATACCTTCATGCCCATTCCTTTTGCTGTGAAGGGCATAAACTGAGCAACTCCAGCTGCTCCTACCGAGGAGATAGTATACTTTCGAAAATGAGATTCTGCTTTGATCAGGGCCAGGACAAAGAGAGGATCCAGAGAATAGATATCCTCGTATCTTTTTGTGGAAGACTGGATGAGATCCATGCATTTTTCCTCCATGGCGGCGGTGATGCCCCCGTTATGAGAGCTGGAGGGCTCAGATGCAGACAATGTGGCACGTTCCAGAAAACCAAAGGGGCACAGAATGACGAGTATACAGGGTAGAGTGAGAAGAATATAGATGGATGGAGACCTCCCCATCCACTTTCTTGCAAAAAGGGTCCTCCTCTTTCTCCTTCCCAAGCTATCCATTCCTTTCTTCCCAAATTACCCTTTAAGGCAAGGGAGGGAATCTCAACATGCGGTCTTGGACCAATATTCGTGATTGAGTACCTGACCGGCCAGGTGCCTCAGGCCCAGCAGGACGCTTGAGCCAGTGAATCTCATGGGAGAGCTGACGATCTGAATTCTGTTCTTCTTGATGGCGCCAATTACGCTCTGGACGTTTTTCTTCGCCTCAACTAAAGAGTAGGTGATTCCCACTTGCCAGAGAAAGTGAGCGTCCGACACACCTACAAGAGGAAGATTGCGCTTCTTAGCTCTTCGCTGGGCTTTCCTGTTAAAGTTGATTCCCCTGAAGTAGAACTGAGTATATTCGAGAGCATCGAAAATATCAATGGCTTTATCCAGGCTGGATCCTAGTCCCCGAAGGGTGGGGAAATAGGGATGAGGAGCTACTACCAGGCTGTCGTCATTTCTGTAGCGCTTTATGTCCTCCAGAGTCGTAGTTCGCTTCGGACTAAAGTCCTCCACATTAAGGAGAATAACGTGCTTGTGACTCACCGAAGCTTCTATTCCTGGAATGAGGAGAATCCCTTTGCGGAGAGCATATTCCCTTAATCCTCTACCACATGTCACTACATTGTGATTGGTAATGGCCAGGACCTCGAATCCTCTATATGAAGCATAATCGATGAGCTCTCTGGCGGTGTATCTTATCCTGTCCTTTGGATCTTCCTGGGTATGAATATGAAAATCAGCCTTTAATATCCTCGTGCTGCTCATATAGTTCCCCGGTCCTTGACCATCTTCGATAATCCTTAAGTTTCCAATCCTTTTTTGCCCCCTCCCTTCCCATAGCTAAGTCCTCAATTCCACACTCAGGGTCGAGACAATAAAGGCAGTCTCCTGCGCAGGATAGGAGTGGATGAAACAGGGAGCCTGTCTTCCCATAAACAGGGATATCTATACCTTCGCAGTTTCGGGAGCTCATAAACTCCCGGTTCAGGCCCCTCCACTCCCCCTCTACCAATTCGTATTCCATGCACAAAGCGAAAGTAAGGTTCTTTCTCTCACAGATGTTCCTCAAAAGATCGAAGATTCTTTTGCGATAACCAATTTGAGCGTGAAAATACCCGTTGATTCTTTCGGTGTAGAGACGGCGATAATCCGACTCTACGCCTGGCCCAAAGATTGCTCTTATGCTGGAAAAAACCTCCTTGTCTATCCTGGAAGGAATGTCTAGAACACTGGCTACTATATGGGGACAGCCTGAAGATTTCGCCCTTTCAACCAAATCCTCCAGCTTCCCTTTCTTATCCGTAAGATAGGGGAAAATAGGATCGATACGGCAGACACAGAATATACCCTCCCTGGCCAGTCTTTCCACGTTTTCAAAGAGAGTAGAAGTGGAGGCTCCTCTTGGCACCAACCTCTTTCTCAACTCCTCATTGACAGTGAGAATAGAAATTTGAGCAAAGGAATGTCTTTGCAATTTCACAAGTTCAACAGCCTCCTGAGGAACTTCAGCCTTGGTGATAAATTCGATGGGGATATTCCTTTCCACAAAGACCTGGATTATCTTCTCCGAGAGGTGGTATCTTTCATTCAAGGGCTGGAAGGGGTCGGTAACAGGAGAAAGGTATCCAGGAAAGGCAAGATCTATAGAATCAAGCTGCCGCGCCACAGCCCGGTCAAAATCCTTGGCCACCACCACTACCCCTTTTTCTCGAAAAACCTGAAAATTCCCGGGAAAAGCCAGGCTGTAGCAGAAAAAACATCCTATACCACAGCCGTTGTAGGGATTGATAAGCATTCTCTCAGCACTACATTCCCTCCTGCCCGGCCACCATCCATGAATCTCTTTTCTGGTGGCAACCACTATGTGCCTGTCAGGGTCTTCCATAACTTCATATTCCCGTTTGTTCAGCGTAACCTTCATCCGAATGAATCAAGTTCCTATGTTCCTCCGGGCCCAGATCCTCAAGACCTCATCGTGGATTCTTCCGTTGGATGCGATGTATTGGGGCATACAAGGACTCCAGGAGCGACCCTCCATGTCCGTTACCCTGCCACCGGATTCCTCTACCAGGAGCGCCCCGGCAGAAAAATCCCACGGTCCCTCCTCATATTCCACGATCAAGTCAACGCTGCCCCTGGCCAGGAGTGAGTGATGAATGGCGGCGGATCCTAGCGATCTTATGGTAAACACCTTCCCCACCAACTTCTCTAGAAAGGAAATCTTAAGTCTCTTATCATCCCAGAGGGTACTGTCATAGACAGCTATGGTTTCGGGAAGGTTTCGTTTGGAAACGAAGATTTTTTCTCCATTAAGGAGAGCGCCGTTTCCCTTTTCGGCCCGAAAAAGCTCGTTGAAATAGGGTAGATTAATCACTCCCAGAACAACGTCATCCTTGTATTCCAGGGCCACCGAGACACCAAAAAGAGGTATTCCTCTTATATAATTGTGGGTGCCATCCAGAGGATCAATGAGCCACCGGTAGTGAGATTTTTTCCGCTCGGCTGTGCCCTCCTCCCCTACTATATCATGGTGAGGACATTCTCGGTGAATCAATTTGATCATTTCTCTCTCCGCTTCAATATCCACATCAGTTACTAGAGTCATCCTGCCGCCTTGCCTCTTCTCACTGATGCTCCTTATCTTACCAAATCTTTCCAGCAAGAAATTCCCCGCCGTTTTAGCCACCTTTATGGCAAGATCTATCATTTAAGACTCCTTCCTGTTTTCTAAATAAGCACCGAGCCGATAAACCATATGCCAAACCCCAACAGCAGCAGTCCACACGCAATAAAGACAATCTCACGAATCCTACCTCCCCAAAGATGATGACTCTTATGGACAGTTAGAGAGACAAGGCTGTACCAGATTAGATCACATGACCAGTGCGTAATCATCAAGAGGAAGAATCCTATCATGCCAAAGGCAATAGACCTCATGACAAGGGCGGATCCAATGGTAGCCCACCACAGAAAAAAATAGGGATTCACCGTAGAGGTAATCACACCACCTACAAGAGAGCTGTAGGGGGGATCCTCTGTTCCCGTCACCTCTTTGGTCCGATCTTTTATCATAGAAAGACCCATCCATATGAGAATACATCCTCCTACCACCCCAATAATGACCTGCACCGGCTCCAATTCGAAGAAGCTGGCAAAACCGAAGTATATCAGGAGCATGAGAGGAATCTCAATCACTCCATGCCCCAGGGCAACCAGCGGACCAGCCAGAGGGGATTTGTAGCTCCTGGCTACGGTCATAGCAAACACCGGCCCGGGCATCATCACTCCCGACAGAGAGATGACAATCACACTGAAAAGAAATAGAGCTAACACCGACCCCCTCCCCTATCTCTTTGCACCGATTCTACCATCCCAGGAGGATCTGGGTGCTATTCGTTCTTTCATCAGTCCCGTCACAATATCAGCCGCTCCGGCTACGAACCTGCAGCACTTTTCCTCATGTACTCTTAAATCCTTCGCTTTCTTTCGGCCTTCAGGAGTTCTCAGGTCACATTCAATCAGATCATGACAAAGGACACTTCCAAACTTTTTTTCAAATCTTTCATAGAACCTTAATGCTAACTCATATGCCTTTTCCTTATCCTCACTCGGCCCCATCCGCCCGTATTTTAGACCAATAGCCATTATGGCACCACTAACAGCTCCACAAATTGAGCCCCGCCTTCCAATTCCTCCCCCAAAAGGAGTAGCAATTTTAGGAATTACATCCGCCTTTATCCCCAAAACATCGCTCACAGCTATTAGAACCGATTCAGCACAATTGAAACCTTTCTCAAAAAGAGGAGCCGCTTTTTGTGAAATATCACTTTGCATCCTGTCGCTCTCCTTTGCCTCCAGGAATTTTTCCCCGAATTCCCTGCATTTTCCAATTTTAGTCTCAAGGCATCTTACTACACGGTACTCCTTTTACCCCCCAGTTACTTTTGGGAACATCGTAGAGAATGACCGTAATGTGGTCCAGAGAAATATCAAGAGTTCTGGCTACGGTATCCGAGACATTTCTAATGAGCTTCTCCTTTGTCTCCTCGCTCCTTCCTTCCCACATATCGATTTTTACCAAAGGCATGGTCTACCTCCTTATAAGAGATTAATTCATCTTCTGTCCAAGCCTCCGCTGACAGCTAGGACAGCAGGACTTTGCTGCTCGCCTCTTCTTTGTTCCTTCCTTTTCAGCTGTGAGATCATAATAATCCTTCACAGCGCTAACTCGAGCCAAGATTATCTCGCCCGGCTTGTGCCCATCTTCCAAGAATATTTTCCCGTCAATGCCAGGACATTGAAATTCCGTATGACCCTCGCCTTTCCCATCCACCAGAACAAGGTAACCTTTACCTATAAACCTCTCATTCTTTTTGCAGGTGACAGACCTCTGGATCTTCATAAGCTCCCTGTATCTTCTCCCCTTCACTGATGAAGGAACCTTTGGACCCAGAGAGTAAGCAGAGGTGCCTTTCTCCGGAGAATAGGTGAGGACACCTACCCAATCGAATTTGAATTTTTCCACATCCTTCAGTAGTTTCTGAAAATGAGATTCCTTTTCTCCAGGAAACCCCAGCAAGAATGTGGTGCGAATCGCAATTTCCGGGATCCTCTCTCTCAATTGGTTGATCAGTCTCTCTGCTACCTTAAACTGAGGACGCCTCATCCTGGCCAGGATCTCATTGTGGGTGTGCTGAAGGGGGAGGTCAATATACCTACAGACTCTCTTCAAAGAAGCCATAGTCCTAATAAGAGAGAGCGTGAGGTGGGCAGGATGAGCATAGAGGAGGCGGACCCACTTGAGTTTCTCCATGGTTTCCAGTTTTTCTATCAATCGGGCAAGAGAGGCTTTTTTACTCAGATCCCGGCCATAGAAAGTGGTGTCCTGAGCAATGAGGATGAGTTCTCTTACTCCCAGCCCCACAAGAGCTCTGGCTTCTTTCACGATATCGTCTATGGGTCTTGAGCGATACTTTCCCCTGAGCTGCGGAACGAGGCAATAGGAACACCGATTAGAGCAACCCTCAGCAATTTTCAGGTAAGCATAAGAAGGGGGAGTAGCTAGAAGACGAGGGAAGCTGGAATTATACAGAAAACGAGGTAGATTCACAGAAAATAGGCCTGATGCTCCATTAGCTAAAGCATCTACCACTCCATCAATTTCATGAAAGTCCGCGCTGCCCAAAAGAGCGTCTATTTCAGGATAATGGCGAAAAAGCTCCCTCTTTTCCAACTGCGGGAGACATCCACAGACCACAATTCTCTGGGAGATGCCTTTCTCTCGGATGGCACGAGAAATAACAGCATAAGCCTCTCGACGAGCCTCTTTTATGAAAGAGCACGTGTTGATGATAATAATATCAGCCTCATTGCTCCAGGAAGTAAAAGAATGCCCCCGCTCCCCCAGTTTTCCCAGAATAACCTCACTGTCCACAAGATTCTTGGGGCATCCCAGGGAGATAAGTTTGATTTTCATCACTGCCTTTCCCGCAAAGAATACAATTCATAACGAGAAGCATATTAGAGAGCAATGGATTGGTACACTGTACGGATTTTTCCGGAGAAGAGCGTGGCGCGCTCAGATAGCCATGATCTGGGAGAGCTGGTAAAGCCTAAGGTCGATCTCTTTCTTCTCTTGCCAGGCATGCTCCAAGGGAAAGACCTCAATCTCGTTGGAGATGAGTCCCACCATCTTTCCCTCCTCGCCTCTTCTGAGAACATCCACCGCTTCTGTCCCCAGCCTGGTAGCCAGGACTCTATCCAAAGCTGACGGGGACCCTCCCCTCTGCAGATGCCCCAGCACGGCAACTCTAATTTCATAGCCGATCCTTTCCCTTATCTTGTCTCCTATTTCAAAAGCTCCTCCCGCCTCATCCCCCTCGGCTACCACAATGATGCTGCTAGTCTTACCTCTGGTTCTACCTTCCTCTAATTTGCGGCAGACTCCATCCAAATCGGTCTTGATCTCAGGGATAAGAATCTCCTCCACTCCACCAGCTAGACCTGCCCAGAGGGCAATATACCCCGATGTTCTCCCCATAACCTCCACAATGAAAAGCCTGTTATGAGACGTGGCGGTGTCCCTTAGCTTATCTATAGCCGCAAGAGCCGTATTGAGTGCCGTGACAAATCCGATGGTAAGGTCACTCCCCGCAATATCATTATCGATGGTGGCCGGGATACCCACTGTGGGAATTTGCCATTTTTTGTTCAGATCGTAAGCTCCACGAAAGGACCCATCTCCTCCAATAACTATCAACCCCTCAATAGCGAGCTTCTTTACACTATCGGAGGCTCTCCCCTGCCCTTCCTCGGTTAGGAAATCCTGGGCTCTTGCGGTGTGCAGAATAGTACCTCCTTGGTGTATAATGCCACTCACGAAGTGGGCATTCAAGGGAGAGGCTTCTCCTTCCATCAGGCCGGCGAAGCCCCTCCTTACCCCTACAACCCCTATTCCTTCATAGACAGCCTTCCTCACTACCGCCCGGATGCAGGCATTCATCCCGGGGCAATCTCCTCCACTGGTCAAAATCCCGACTCTTTTCACCTCTTTCTTCATCCTCCATTTAGCCAAAAGCGCCCGAGAGACTTCTCAGGCGTATCGGAGCTGCCGGCCAAGGCTGTCTTAAGCAATGTATCACCTCTACCTCCCCTTGTCAACCTCATCTGGCCTTGTCAACTCAGAGAAAAAATAATAAGATACTGCAATGAAGATCCTGCATCGGTACGTTCTTAAGGAGCTTGTAGACTCACTAGTCTTTGGGTTCTTGTTTTTTAACTTCATCCTTTTCATCACCCTCATATTTGATCTCACCGAACTCCTCTTCATTGAAAATGCCCCTCCCCTGGAGGTGGGGAAGCTTGTGCTGTTCCGCCTGCCTTCGTTCTTTGATCTGGTCATCCCGGTCTCCATCCTATTCGCTATTCTCTTGGCTTTCGGACAGCTCAGTTCTCATGGGGAAATCATCGCCTTGAGAAGTGGGGGAGTTAGCCTGTTCCAAATTGAAAAGTCCGTTCTGCTTTTGGCCATCTCTCTCAGCTTCCTTGCCCTATACGCCTCTGCCTACCTTACTCCCTGGTGCAATCTTCAGTACAAACGGACGTACCGGGAAATAGTACTGCAAAGACCCACGCTCCAGGTAAAGGAAAAAATCATTACCGATCTTAAGAATCGCAAACTGTATACCTACCGATTGGACCCTGAAACTCATGAGATGGAGGAAGTAATCCTCTATGAGTTTCTGCCTGAAGGAGACCATTTGTTTCCCCGGATTACCCTGGCTCAAAAAGGCCAGTTCCAGGAGGATATCCTTCGATTGCAGCAGGCCTCTTTCTATCAGCTCGGGGATAACTACCGCATAAGCCAGCAGGGGAAATTCTCCTCCCAGATTCTATATCTAAAAGCTTATCTCCCCGAGAAAGCCACGGAAAGCAAGACCGCGGAGGAGATGAATCTAGCCGAGCTAAGAGAGATGTTGGAGAAGGAAAGAATGAGTTCCAGCCCGACTGAAAAGAGAATAAAGAGGCTAGAGGTTGATTTTCATGGCAGGGTGGCCATTCCAATAGCAACTTTTCTTCTAAGCCTGGTAGCTGTTCCTCTGGGCATAAGAATCGAAAGAGGGGAAAAATCCATCAGTCTGGGAATCAGCCTGGTCATAGTTGTCGTATACTATGTCCTTTTTCTGGCAGGGAAATTTATGGGTCAGGAAGGACTTCTACCCGTTTACCTGGCTATGTGGCTTCCCAATATGCTGATAGGCGCAGCGGGGGTGTGGCTAAACTTAAGAGCGGTCCTAATATAAGAAAGGAATGTCGAAATGAGACTCCTGGATAAGTACCTGTCTCGTGAATATCTTAAGTTATATGTCTTGCTTATCCCCTTTTTTATCGCCTTTTTTCTCCTGACAGATCTTTTCACCTCCATATCCAACCTCAAGGAAGGGGCAAAATTTGGAACCGTAGTTCAGTACTATCTTCTGCAGATACCCTACCTATTGTCCCTCTTGAGTCCCATGGGAGTATTAATGGGCACCCTGCTCACTATTGGCCACCTGGCAGGAACATTTCAAATTCAGGCGGCACAGATCAGCGGGGTACCGATAAAAAGAATCGTTCTTCCCCTTCTTACCATTGGAATAATTAGCAGTCTTATCATCCTTTTCCTGGATCAGACTCTCATCTTCAGAGCTAATCAAGTAGCTCAAAGACTCAA
>CAYYHL010000001.1:0-17077 GCA_964471775.1 uncultured Clostridia bacterium | reverse complement strand
TTTTCCTGGATCAGACTCTCATCTTCAGAGCTAATCAAGTAGCTCAAAGACTCAAACAAGAGAACTTTCTGGGCCCGCCACCTGGAGAGATCCAAAAGAACATCTTTGTCCACGTTCCGCCGTCCTATCTCTTTTATATACGGGCCTTCGATCCGAAACAAGGCAAGATGGAAAACGTTCTTATCTATGAGAGGGTATTGCCCCCTCGTATTACCGCAGCCAGGGAGGCCAGTTGGGTTGAAAGCGGTTGGCTCCTCAAACAAGGGACGGCTTATCGTCTGGGAAAAGAGCTGGAAGGAACTCCTTTTGAGGAGAAATTTCTTCCTCTCGATAGCGAGCCGGCCTATTTCAGCAAGAAGTATTTTCCTCCGGAGAAGATGAACATTGCTGAGCTGAATCGCCAGGTGGATGAGTACCGCAAGAGTGGGCTGGAAATCCTCGATCTTGAGACCGAGCTTAACTTCAAAATTTCCTATCCCTTCACCAACTTTATCCTTCTTTTTCTGGGTATTCCTCTGGGAATGCTTCTCCGAAAAGGAGGAAAAGGGGCGAGCTTTGGCCTAAGTCTCATGGTCGGCTTTGGTTACTACGAAACCACTGCTTTCTTCAAGATTTTATCAAAAAGTGGAGCCGTCTCTCCATTTGTCGTTGCATGGCTGCCGAGCTTCATTTTCCTGGCCGTTGGCATATACTTGTATACCCTGCTCGAGTAGACCCCCAATTATTCCGAGATCTTCAGCCTTTTTTTTTCTCCTTGGGTATGGGTGCATACAGATCCTCAAGGAACCTGTGAATGTCGTCGAGGACCGGCGGAGAGATCCTGAAGATCTGTATATCAGAGGCAAAATTTACGTTGCTACCCTCCCGGGCAAACAAAATGCCTACCTCATCCCTTTTGAGGCTCTTATCGATTTTGTTGCCAATGTACTCATCTCTTTTTTTGATACTCTGGACATAGAACTCAGTAAGCCTGGCCAGAACCTGGCCACTTTTGGGACCCGTAGCCAGACATCGAGCCCAGTCTATACTTTGCCTGAGTGGCTCCTCATCCTCGGTAGCCTCCAGGATCGAGCCCCTCTCAAGGGAAGACTGAACCAGAGGGTATGTCTCCTGGCTGAGTTCTTTCAGAACTTCTGCCCCTTCCTTTCCTCCCCGGTGAACCATCTCATGATATATCCGGCTAATTCTCCCTAATTTTGCCTCCAGATCTTGGATTCGATTCTTAACTTCATCCCAATACCGATCTATCTTCTTCCTGTATTCCTTCTGAGATTCCTTCTTGAAATCCCTGCCAGGATATACAAGGGACACCAGATAAAGCTTCCTCTTACCTTTCTTAAACTCTTCTACGGTGGGCTTTTCTATCTTACCTATGGTCTTTTTTTCCATCTTCTTTTGCCTCTCTCAATCTTTCTCATTAACAGCTCCTGGGAAGTATTTCCAGTCATCATCTAGTTTCTAATCTTTTCACCAGCTCATTGAGGTCACGAATACTGCCCTGATGCTCTTCTCTTTCCTGTTTCCGATCCAGATGAAAGGCGAGAGCCCCTGCATGAAGAGCAGCCAGATAGTCCGCCTCATAATGGTCGCCTATATGGGCAAGCCGCTCAGGTTCAATCTCGAGTTCCTGACACATCCGGACATAGAAGCTTTTGTCTTTTTTAACCAGCCCAAATTTACTAATAGAGGAAAAGGTGCGTTTGAAGAATCTTTGGATGTTGCTTTTCTTCATTTTTATCTCGATGAAATCATCCGGCATGCCTGAGCCCACCACCAAATCATATCTTAAGGATAGCTTCCTCAGGGAAGGTAGAACATCAGGATAAAGTGCTACCTTATCTCGATATTTGCTGAGCAAAGCATTTTGATCCCAATCCAGGCTAAAATGCTCCAACCAATAATCCAAGCTGTACCAGCGAACATCGCCAGCACCAATTCGCTCATATTCCTTAAACACCTCACCCTTGGCCTTTTCGACATTCACACCCCGCTTTTCAGCATAAAGCCGGGGCAGAACTTCAAACCATACAAGGTCATTGAAATCAGGCAAAACCAAGGTCCCGTCTACGTCAAGCGATACAATCTTAATCATTCAGATCCTCTTTTCAGGAAATTCCTCCGATCTTTGGCTGAAATCTCTCCCTTTCTTCCAACATTTCCAGATAGGATTCTCCAACAAGTTCCTCAGGTGCAATATTCAGGCTCCCCAGAAGTCCCAAGATCTTACGCGTGTCCGCTGAGTCCTTTCCTTCGACTTCCAGAAACTCCCCCAATCCTTCCACTTTATCCAGGTAAACCTTGAGTTTATCCCATTGGTAGGTATCTCTTTGTTTAACTACCCTCCTCACTTCAGAAAAGCCCAAAACTCTGAGAATATCCAGAATTGTTTCTTCCACCTTGGTCTCGATTTCCGGCCTTGTTTTGATCTTGGAATCTTGCCTTGCTCCTTTGTAGGTGAGGATGCACTCCCCTTCCACCCTTCGCACTCTCAAAGCTTCGTCCCACACCTTAAAATCCCGAGAGGGATGAGCAAAATAAATATCCTCCTGACGCTCCTTTTTGACGAAGCGAGCCCCAAGCCCTCTAATTCTTTTCTCCATCTCCTTTATCTTTACCTTTACTTTTGCCTCTATTTCCATGCAACTACCCCGGCGCCCCCCTGAGAGCCAAGGTCTAGCACAATTGGGGACACTCGTCTTTCTCTCCGATTTAGTTAACCAAAAATATCATTCTTATTCAAATCGTCAAGAATGAGAAAGAAGGACCTCCGGGAGGCTGCGTAGATTCATGCGGACTTCGTGTCAAGTCAATTGACATCTAACCTATCCTCTGGCATCTTAAATATCAGAGTTGGCTTTCTTGAATCTCTTTCATCGGGTTTCTACACCGTCTGTTCCCAGTACCTGCCGGGTATAGATTCCAATTTTTTTTCTTGTTTGTGAGGGGAACAAGAAACCCTTGTTTCTATCACCTGACTTTGAAACAATGCTCAAGATCCAAAAAAGGAGGTAGGAGTCTCTGTCAATAACATGAGAATCAAAAGTCACGAGATAAAGCAGCTCTACCTGTCTGTGCTTGGGCAAATGGGTGTACCCAACAAGGAAATACAAGTGGTTGCCGATGCTGCAATTTTTGCGAGCCTCCGAGGCATTGATACTCATGGATTTATTCCCATCTTGACAAGAGTGATTAAGGAAATCAAGGCAGGAATCGTTAAGCCAAACGCTCAGATCCAGATAATAAAGGAAGAAAAGAATGGAGCACTAGTAGATGCAAATATGAGTCTAGGGCCTGTTTCAGGACTGATGTCTATGGAGTTAGCGATTAAGAAAGCACAAGACGGATCCGTTGGCATTGTGGTAGCTCGTAATTGCAATCATTTTGGCGTAGCTTCGTATTATGCAGCAAAAGCGCTAGAAAACAACATGATAGGAGCAGTCTTCTGCAATGCTGCTCCCACCGTTCCTCCCTTCGGTAGCCTCGAAGGAGTACATGGCACCAACCCTATGAGTTTCGCAATCCCCGCGGGAAAATACAGTCCCATAATTCTCGATATTTCAACCAGCGCTGCTGCCAGAGGGAAAGTCTCCCACGCTCTCAGAAAAGGCGAAAAGATACCTAAGGGGTGGGCACTAGATAAGAATGGGCATCCAACAACTGATCCTAAAGCGGCTCTGGAAGGAGTTATTTTACCAATGGGCGGGCATAAAGGATATGGATTAGGCCTGGTAGTGGATGTATTCACCGCTGCCTTAGCAGGATCACTAATTGCAAAGGAAATTCCACCCTACTGGGATTTGAGCACCCCCTATGGTGCAAGTTATTTCATGATGGCTATCAGGGTGGAGAGTTTTGCGGGGATTGGACCATTTAAACACAGAGTTGATCGCTTGATCAGAGATTGTAAATCCTGTGCTCCTGTGGAGGGGTTTGGAGAGGTTCTGGTGCCAGGAGAAATAGAATTCAGAGAAGCTCAGAAAAGGGATAGGGAGGGGATCCCGGTAGAAAACGAACGGTGGCTCGATATGCTAGAAACCTTGAAATCAAGCAAAATAAAAGTGGACCCGTTGCTGGCCAATTTGGCCCCGTAATTCCCCAATGGTGCTAAGAGAAAGAAAAAGACCGCTTTGATTTCGGCTGGGCAATGAAGGGCAAAAGGCTATCAGCCAAGCGGTCGCAGCGTCTGATTTGATGGATGTGGGAATGGATATCCAAAAAAACAGGGAAGGAGATTCAAGAATGTCAAGCACTCGAGATCCTAAGGAAAAAGCTCTGGAGCTTCTGCATGGATGGAAAAAAGGAAATTATGCTTTTGGCATCGGTTCTCTCCCCAAAGTGGGGGATTTTGCGCAGTTAGCAGGCACATCTACCATACTAGTAGTAACTGGATGGGAAACAGAAAAATGGATTAACCAATTTGTCGATGAAGTTAAGTCTTCTCTCAAGAAAAAGGGAATTGCCATTGGAGATGTTATTTCTGGGGCAAGACCAAATGCGCCCCGGGAGGATGTTTATAGAATTGCTAATCAGATAGGTAAAATGAGGCCTGATAGTATCATTGCCGTAGGAGGAGGAAGCACCATCGATGCTGTGAAAGCCGCCAGTGTATTGGCAACCCTGGACTCTGATGATGTAGAACGCTATTTTGGCATGGGACTGGTAACGGAGAAGTTAGACGCCGAAGGCAAAAAACTTCCTCCTGTTATAGCGGTTCAAACTGCAGCTAGTTCAGGAGCCCACCTTACCAAATACTCAAATATCACCGCCCCTCTAACAGGTCAGAAAAAGCTAATTGTCGATGAAGCCGTTGTCCCCCGGTGGGCAGTTTTTGACTATAAGACTACCCTAGGAGCTCCGTACGCAATCACCACAGACGGAGCGTTGGACGGTATTGCTCATTGCCTGGAAGTCCTGTATGGAGCAACGGGCAAGCCATTTTTTGCCAGGGCGATGGAAATAGCAGAGGTTGGAATTAGCTTAATTGTGGAAAATCTCCCCAAAGCCATAGATAATCCCCGAGATGAAGACGCACGAGTCGGCATAGGCCTTGGCACCGACTTAGGTGGCTACGCCATAATGGTTGGAGGGACCAATTATGGACATCTTTTTAGCTTTTCTGTGGTAAGCAAATTAACCCACGGAAGAGCGTGTGCAATCGTAAATCCGTATGCTACGGTCTTTTTTGCACCGACCATTAGGGAGCAGTTAAAGCTCGTGGGCAAGATATTGAAAGACGCAGGATACATAGCAAAAGACATAGAAGGATACCAGGGAAAAGATTTAGGCAGGATAGTTGCACAGGGCATGATAAGACTTCTAAGAAGAGTCAACTTCCCCACTACCTTCAATGAAGTCGGCGTAGATGATGAAGACAAAGAGAGAATTCTGAAAGCTGCTAAGAACCCTCAACTCTGGAGTAAATTGGAGCAGGCTCCTGTTTCCTTGATTTCCAGAGACGAGAAGGGTGAAATCGATATAAAGCAAACCGAAGAGAATATCGACATCTACATGGGCGCTTTGGTAGATGCCATAAGAACCGGTGATTTTGCCAGCATAAAGAATGTGCCTATTGAAGAGGTGAAGACATGAGGCTTAAAGATAAGGCGGCACTCATCACTGGCGGAGCAAGAGGGATAGGTGGAACGACAGCCTTCTTATTTGCGGAGGAAGGGGCAAAAGTAGGGATCCTTGATCTACGAGAAGAAGGCCTGAGAAGGATTAAAGACCAGGCTCAGAAAAAGGGAATTGCGCTCAGAACTTTTGTTGGGGATGTCTCAAAGAAGGACCAGATTGAAAGTGTAATGCAGGAGTTTGTCCAAGAATTTGGCCGGATCGATGTCCTGGTGAACAATGCGGGGATCGCCATATCCAGACCTTTTCTGGAGAAAACTGTGGAGGATTGGAAAAAGACACTGGAAGTCAATCTGATTGGAATATTCGTGTGCTCCCAAGCCGCAGCGAGATACATGTTAGAGCAGAAATCCGGAAAGATAATCAACATCTCTTCAATCCGGGGGATTGATCACTGCGGGCGTGAAGGCATTATGGATTACAGTGCCTCCAAGGCGGCTGTAATCAGTCTGACCAAGACCA
Organism: uncultured Clostridia bacterium; assembly: GCA_964471775.1. Classification (GTDB taxonomy): domain Bacteria; phylum Aerophobota; class Aerophobia; order Aerophobales; family AE-B3A; genus SOJT01. The sequence goes on along the minus strand of CAYYHL010000001.1, from coordinate 10,984 downwards.
TGGCCAAAGAGCTTGCTCCCCATATTAATGTCAACACGGTAGCCCCAGGACACACAAATACCGAAATGATCAAATCACTCCCGGAAGAGATTAGAAAAAACATGATCGAGGGCTCCTATCTCAAGCGACTGGCAAAGCCCCAGGAAATCGCGAAAGCAATCCTGTTCTTAGCTTCCAATGATGCCGATTTCATCACCGGCCAGCTTCTTTTGGTGGACGGCGGGTTTAGCCTCAAGTGAATTCTATTTTGTTCACTTCTTCCAAAGACTTAACTGCCGCTAAATAGATCCTATGAAGGAGGTCTCTGAAATGTATGGATTCCAAGGGACGATGCTGATCGTTGATCTTACGCAAGGGAAAGTGCTCACCGAAAAGTTGGATGAGCGGTTTACCAGAAACCACATAGGGGGGGTTGGTTTTGGAATTCGGCTACTCTATGATCGCCTGGAACCCGGCGTCGATCCACTCTCTCCCGAAAACATGCTTGTATTTGCCTCGGGACCTCTGAGCGCCCTGGGTTTTATGGGCAGCAGCGGTATGTCTATTGTATCGAAATCCCCGCTGACGGAGTTGATCGGAGATTCTGATCTTCGGGGCTCATTTGGTCGTGACCTCAAGTCATGCGGGTACGATGCACTCATCGTCAGCGGAAGCGCCAAATCTCCTGTTTATCTAGAACTCACTGATGGATCCGTACAGATTAAGGATGCAGGAGATCTTTGGGGCAAAACCACGGCAGAAGTCCAATCTATCCTTTCCCGTAGAAATGGAAAAGGGTTCAGGATTCTCTCCATCGGACCTGCAGGAGAGGAGCTGGTCAAATATGCCTGCATTTCCGGAGACGTGCGGTTTTTCGCGGGACGACTGGGGATGGGCGCAGTGATGGGGGCGAAGAACCTAAAGGCCATTGTAATGAAGGGGGAGAAAGAGACACCAATCGCTGATCCTCAAGCAATGAAGAACTTGATGAAGGAAATACATTATGAAGTCCTTCACGACGGATCCTGCGACACCCTCTCAAAATATGGAACCTGGAACAACACGGGCCCCAGCAATCTCAAAGGAACGCTTCCCACAAAGAACTTTCAAAGGACGATCTTTGATGAGATTGATCAGATTGATGGTGATGCAATGCTGAGCAGAATCTCTGCTGGGGATAGGACCTGTCCAGGATGTCCCATAGGGTGTCGAAGAGTTGTAAAGAGTGGGGAACCCTATCGTGTATCGCCCCAATACGGCGGGCCCCAGTATGAAACCGTAGCCGCATTGGGACCTACCGTGCTCCTTGGTGATGCTGTTGCCATTGCAAAGGCGAATGAACTGTGTAACCTTTACGGATTGGACACGATTTCCACAGGCGTCACTATCGCCTTTGCCATGGAATGTAGCGAAAAAGGTGTTCTCACTGATAAGGATCTCGGAATGCACTTGAAATGGGGAGATGCAGAGGGTATCTTACAGATCATCCGAATGATTGCCTTCAGGGAAGGGGCAGGGGATGTGCTGGCTGAGGGTGTGAAAAGAGCTTCCGAGAAGATTGGCAGGGGCTCTCAAGGGTGGGCCATGCACGTAAAGGGACTTGAGATACCAATGCATGACCCCAGAGGAAAGAAGGGAATAGCCCTTGCCTATGCCACAGCTATCAAGGGGGCAGATCATGAATCGGCCATGCATGATGACGTTTTCGAAAGAGAAAATGCGCTCCCTGAGTTGGGATATGTGAAGCCTATGGGACGAAAGGAATACCAGGGAAAGCCACTACTGGTCAAAAAGACACAAGACCTCTGGGGGATTCTCTCAGATGCGTTACCTATTTGCAAATTCCCCATGGCCCCCCCAAGGCCCCTGAAGCCGAATCGCTTGGTTTCGGCTCTCAATTTCGTGACAGGATGGGATGTCTCATTGGAAGAGTTCTTGCGCGTTGGCGAGAGGATCTTCAATTTGGGTCGCCTCTTCAATGTGCGAGAAGGAGCCGATCGAACACTGGATATGCTACCAAACCGGTTTTCTGAGCCGACACCCGGCGGAGCAAGTGCGGGTGAGACCATAACGAAGGAAAACCTGGAGAGAATGTTGGATGAGTACTATGACCATCGAGGGTGGTCAAAGGACGGTGTGCCCACGGAGGAAACTCTGAAGAGACTCGAGCTGAAGGCTCCTTGAGGGGGGGGCTGGAAAACCATGGCAGTTACTGTGAGGTTTGTTTCGGCCTTTCGGGATCTCGGCGTCTCGAGGAGGTTGTTCGTTGTTGAAGCGGAGACGCTCGAGAAGACCATTGATGAACTTGAGGTCCAGATCCCCGGTCTTAAGGAAAAACTAGTTGACTCGCACGGGAGGCTCCATCCTGCCTACCAAGTAATTCATACCAAAGGTAACAGGCAAGGGTTGTGCTCGAAGCTAGATTGTCCAATTGCGGATGGAGACGAGATAGTGATCACTCCTCTCATCAGCGGTGGGTGAGAGCTGCCGCGGCACCCTGATCCAGCCAGAAGCCGCAGATAGAACGAAGCTTGGTCTACTTTGCGATAATCCCCATTTCCACCAGGATGCTGCGCAGGCTAGCCTTCTTTTCCTCACTCAATGGTTGTATCGGTCCCCTGCATCGGCCCGCAGGTAAGCCCATCATGGTTAAGGCTTCCTTCACCACAACGGGAAATGACCCCAAACCGAAGGCAATCCTGAGGGGTGCCAATTTCCGCTGATACTCCCTGGCCTTTTCATAGTCACCTTGTTTGAAGGCCCGATAGATCCCCACAACCAGTTTTGGAGCCACATTAGAGGTTGCGGCGATAGCACCTGCCGCACCGTGAATGAGAGCCCCATAAATCAGGGTATCCCTTCCCATGATTACCTTGAAGTCGGGTGGACAAAGCCGGATCATCTCGGCCACCTGGGTGAGATCGCCGGAGCTGTCTTTGATCCCTGCAAAGTTCGGCACTTCATTTGCAAGCCGGACAAGTGTGGCCGGGGTCAGAGCCACTCCACCTGTCCGACCAGGATTGTTGTAACCTAGAACAGGGATCTTCACTGATTGGCAAATAGCTTTGAAATGCTGGTATAGCTCTTCCTGCGTTGGGCTGATGTAGAATGGAGTAATGACGGAAATACAGTCAGCACCAGCCCTCTCAGCGTCCTGTGAGAGTTCAATGGATTCTCTCGTAGAGATCGCTCCCGTATTGGGCATAACAAAAACTCGACCGCGCGTCTCCTGTACGGCGACCTTGATCAGCCTCTTCTTCTCTTCTTTTGTGAGGGCAAAGAATTCTCCTTGGCTTCCGACCGGAAATAGTCCGTTAACGCCACTATCAATCAAATAGTTGATAATCTTTCTGAAACCTCCCTCATCCACATTTTCGTTTTCGTCATATGGTGTGACGACCGCTGTGATGATTCCCTCGATTGGTTTTCCCATAGGATTTTCTTGCCTCCTTTTTTTATGCTACTGAAATAGGATATCTTCCATACTTCTTTGCCGCCCTTACCATAGACTTTATGTTTTCTTCAGGTGTTTCCATGGATGGGCCACCGCCCAATGAGAGGATGTATCCTCCTCCAGGCGCCCCGATCTGGATGCATCTCTTACATTCCGCCTCCACCCTTTCAGGTGTTCCTTTCAGCAGGACATTCACCGGGTTCAGATTTCCCATAAGACAAACCTTTTGCCCAATTCCTTGTTTTGCTTTTGCGATATCCGTAGCCGGACTGAAGTTGAAGACGCCAAAACCGCAGTCTGCTAGTAAATGCAGTATGTGAGTTGAGTCAGCATCATTGTGGTAGACTTTGAGAAGACCGTCAAATTCGGAGAAGATCCGTTTATAGGCAGGAACTCCGAACCGCCGAAAGAGCTCCGGAGAAAGAAACGAGGCGTTGTCATCAGGGACGAAGATTCCCACCGGGTCGTCCATCACTGCCAGTTGCGCTCTCAGCCACGAGATAGCTGTCTGGGTGCAGATATCAATCAGCTTGGTGGCAATTTCAGGCCTCAGTTTCAGGTCAATGAGGAACTCTGTAGGGCCCCGGGTGTATGAGGCAACCTGGAATGGGCCCCTGGCCACTGCATAAAGGTATTTGGCGCTCTTAGGTGCATGTTTTTGAATATACTGAATGGATTCAAGAACGAATGGCATAAGTCCGTCTGTCTTCGGGTCAGGAGGTTCAAGCTCATCGATGTCTTCAGGATTCTTGAACAGTACACCCTTCACGTACGGAGCATAGTCCTCCGGCCAGTATACTCTTGAGCCCATGGCAGAGGCTTCCACCACCAGACCGTAGTCAGCCCAGAGCCCCGGAAAAAGAACTATGTCAGGAAAACGCTTCATAGTATGAAGGGTTGCATCCAACATGGTCCGAGGATCGTGGAAGAACTTGAAGACCTTAACCCCATAAAGATGGGAAAAGAAACGAGCCGAGGTAAGGAGCGAGACGGGAACCTCATCCGGCTCTTCCATCCTGGCAGCAGCGAAGAATCTATCCAGAGGAATCATGGAAAACTCCTTGGAACTGAAGAAAAGCTCTCTTGTTTCGGGTAGGCTAGTGGACTAGCCTTTCACAGCTCCGGCGAATCCTTTCAGGAGGTGACGCTGGACAAACATGTAGAGTACCACCAAGGGGGCACTGGTGAGAACTACCGAAGCCATTACCATACCCCAATCAATGGTATACATTCTAATGAAAGTTGCGAGTCCTACGGGCAGCGTTTTCATCTCTGCACTCGAGGTCAAGACAAGTGCATATAGGTACTCATTCCAGCACACGACACACACAAAGACCGATACGGCCACGACTCCCGAGACAACCTGGGGCAGGACGATTCGGAAGAAGGCGGAGAGCCTGGTGGCACCGTCCACCATGGCAGCTTCTTCGAGTGACACGGGAACCCCTACAAAGAATGCCCGTAGGAGCCACATACCAAATGGGAGACAGAAAGAAGTATAGGCAAAGATCAGTCCCGCCCGACTATTGACCAGTCCCAACCGGGTCAGCACCGCGTGAAGGGGAAGAAAAAGGAGGATGGGTGGAAGCATGTAGGTGAAGAGTATCAGACGTCTGTAGAGGTCTCTCCCAGGAAACTCAAATCTGGTTAGGCTGTAGGCTGCCAGAGCTGAGATGGGAATGACTAGTGCAAGCGTGACGAAAGTCACTACCGTGGTGTTGAAATAATAGGTTAAGAACCGTGTTCCTCCCAAGAGCTCCTTGTAGTGAAGAAGGGTCACCGACGATGGAAGGAAGATACTGGAGGATCTTGAGAATAGCTGCGAAGGAGGCTTCAGAGAAGAGAGGAGCGCCTCTACGAGAGGGAAGATGGACACAATGACAAAGAACACCACACCCGTCCACATGAGAGTTTTTCGAACGTCCTTTCTTTTTCTATAGCTTCTCATTTTTCACTCAACTACTTCTCGTCGCTCAAACGCCAGGAAATATACAAGAGCTACTCCTACCAAGGTTACGAACAGCACACAGGCTATGGCGGCACTGGTTCCCCTCTGCATTTGTTGAAACGCTTCAACGTAACTCATTATCGGAAGGGTGTAGGTGCTTGTCCCGGGTCCTCCGCCGGTCAAAAGCCACGGTATATCAAACTTTATGTACATGAATATGCCTCTCAGCAGGACAACTACGAAAAAGACCTCTCTCAGTTGTGGTAGGGTGATGTGCCAGAACTCCTTCCAGGGACTTGCTCCATCAACTTTCGCAGCGTCATAGAGCTGGGGAGGAACGATCTGCAAACGAGCCAGGAAACAGATGGTTACGAACGGAAAGAACTTCCATATACCGACCAGTATGAGTGAGGTCATGGCAAGGCTCGGTGTGGCGAACCAATGGATTGATTCCTCCAGACCGATCCATCTCTTTAGAACAAGATTGATAACCCCATATTGGTCATGAAGCAGCCACCGCCAGACTATCACCGCGACTATTCCCGGGATTATGTATGGGAAAAGAATCAGGCCCTGGGCCACGGATCTTCCCCTGAAGCTTCTATTGAGCAGCAGTGCGGTCGCCAATCCAACCAGGATTTGACCCGCAAGGGTACCAAAGGCCCATACGAGATTGTTTCGAAAAGACTCCATAAAAAGAGAATTACCTATCACGCGGGCATAGTTGGCAAAACCCACAAAGGGGCCTTCATAGGTAAATCCTGCAAGCTTGTAGAATGAGAAGGAAATCCCCTTGGCGAGTGGATACGCAGCTGTAGCACCTATGACTACAACACTGGGTAAGACCAGGAGTATCCCATAGAGGACTTCTTTTTGTTTGCGGCTGAGTGTCTTTTCCACTGCCATCTCACCTTGCTCTCAGATTCACAAACCCCATGGCATAGGATTTGAGTCTTGAAAAGGATCCTTAGGAACATCCCCACTGGTTCTCGGATTGGGAAGAGCCAGAATCAGCGCTCCGCCCATGGGTGAGGAAAGCCCGCTCGCCGGACACCAGTTTTCCATCATACCCAGCGAGCGGGCCAGTGCGATACTAACCAATACCAATTCACCAGTAGAGCCTGTACGCCTGAGTTCAGTCCTATTCCGCCAAGAGCTCCTCCGTCCTCTTGACTGCTTTCGCCAGTGCGTCTTCAGCAGTCATTCCCTTCGGCATAGCGTCGTACATGAGATCCACGAGTATGGGAGATTTGGTGAGCTTGGCTGATGAGTAGCATACCTCTCCGTGCTCAAACGCTATGTTGCGAGCATATGCTATGAGCTCGGCTTGTAGCTCAAGGGCATAACTGTATTTCTTCATTGCAGGATCACGTACGAGTACCTCCGAGCGGCCAACGGATAGTCTAGGATCCATGATGTGACCTGCAACAGAGGCAAGCAGCGGAACGTTTTCCTCCGGTATCATATGGAACTTGATGAACGCCTCTGCCCCCTCAATATTGGCAGCGTCTTTGAATATAACCAGGAATTGGGGGAACAGCGTGGTACGAAATCCTCCCGTCGGGGACCTCGGTATAAATGTTGCTCCAACATCAGCAGACATATCAGGATTGTATCGATCTACGTTTGCCAGCGTACGCCCGTATGCAATACATGTCGCTATCTCTCCGTTCACAAAACGCATGAACGCGTCAGTGTAGGTGTCAGCGGCCGCTCCGGGAGCTGCGTATTCCCACATCTTTTGCAAGAATTTTACGGCGTCGACATTCTCCGGGCTATCCAGAACAATGGGACCGTTAGGTAAACCGAACATATAGCCCCCGTTTGACCACATCGACACAAGCAATTGATGTATGCAATGAATCTGACCCATAAAGAGGTTGACCCCCCCTACTTTCTCTCCTGCAGTTACCTTGGCCAGGGCACCCAGATACTCATCCCAGGTCTCGGGTACAGTGAGCCCCGCTCCCTGGAAAAGATCCTTCCTGTACATCATAAACATTATGCCCAGGGTGGGAGGCACTCCGTATGTAGCCCCTTCCTGCTGCACCAGTCTGATAACACTATCATGATAATCGCTGGCGCCTCCTTCACCGGTAGCCTCAACCAGGTGCTGTACATCGAGCAGGTACCCTGGCTTGACAAGGTCAACCACAACATCCGGATCGAGATAGGCAATCTCTGGAGGGGTTTTCGCTTGGAGTGAGGCCATCAGTTTCGGCCAGACATCCGAGAGTGAGATATACTCTATCTGCAGATCGTACTGAGGGTACGCCTTCTCGAACCTTTCTTCCATTCCTGTATAAACCTTTATTGATTTTGGGTCGGTCTCATCGGTCAAGAAGCGAATAACTGACTTTTGTGCAAAAGTTGGAAGCACCATCATTCCAACTAGCACTGCCACCATGGCGGAGATACACGCCACTCTTATGATTTGACGAGTAGACATCTAAACCTCCTTTGACACGACTTGGTCCATCCTTCCGTGAAAAACTCCTCAAAAGAGACACCAATCTTCCATGAGCTCTACATTGGATAGTTTCTTTCCTTTGTCGCAGCTGTGGGCCTTCCTGTATTTTCACCTCCCTTCCGGCCTCATTTTTGGCTTATTCTTCCAGCAAGTCTTCTTTCACATCGACCAAGTGCCTGTGCATTGTTTTAAGGGCAGCTCCCTTAGCTACCGCAACGTGAAACCGTCTATCAAATTTCCCTGATTATCATACCGCGCACAAAAATTGTGTCAACCGAAGGTGGTAAATGGGCCTAGAGATTGTTACCAGGGGGATGGTAAGCCCGAATTAATGATATATCCCTGTATCGTATCGCTGTTTTGTTGGGATTCAGTACTTCTTGCAAGATGCCCCAGGCTCAGCCCCTGAGAAAAAAGCAGGTGCATCTATGCCTCTCGGACCATAGAACTTTGACTTTAGATCACTCAAAATCCCTTGAGCCATATCCTCTTGAACAAGAGATATAGTACATCCACCAAATCCTGCGCCAGTGAGTCTTGAGCCAAATACACCCGGTCTGGATCGAAGCCAATCGGTAAGTTCATCAAGTTCAGGACAGGAGACTTCATAGTCCTTCGCAAGGGATTCATGGGAAGAATTTAAGAGTTCGCCAAAACGCTTTGCATTCCCCTTGCGTAGAGCATCCACTGCCTCAATAACTCGTTTCTGCTCTCTAATAACATGGCGGGCCCGGCGAAAAAGAATGTCGCTCAGGCTACTATGCACCTTGTTTAGAACAGCTATTGGAACCGAACATAGGTTATCATAATTCTTTCCTGAAGTGCTGCAAATTCTTTCCAATGCTTCTTGGCACTCGGAGCGACGCTCGTTGTATCGGGATACGGAGAGTCCTCGATAAACTCCACTGTGTGCTATAAGAAATTTTGCGTCATTGGAAAAACTGTTGGGAATAGATTCTATCTTGACGGTCGCGCAGTTCAGCTTCAGGGCACATCCGTTCTCTGCACATGCAGATATGGCTTGATCCATAAGTCCGCACCTTACCCCTGTAAAATTGTTCTCAGCACGCTGAGAAAGGAGCGCAATTTGGAGTCTGGTGTGGTTTGTTTTGAGTAGATTATGAACAAACCATGCCGAAGCCACCTCCATTGCCGCACTGCTGCTCAAGCCAGAACCAACCGGCACATCGCCGTCGTAGAGTGCATCAAACCCGGGAACTTCTGATCCCTCTTTTTGAAACTCATGAACAACCCCGAAAACGTAGTTAACCCAGCCTGGTTCGTCTAAAGGATCTTTGGGCAATGTTCTATCATAAGTTTTTTCCATCTGGAGTGACCTCAAACGGAACTGTCTGTCCCCACGAGGACGTGCCAATAGACGAACTTCACACCTGATGGCCATGGGAAGAACCAGCCCACCATTATAGTCGGTGTGTTCTCCAATAAGGTTCACCCTGCCCGGCGCTCTAACAAAATGGGAAGGTTTTTCCTCAAAGGTTTCTCGAAAATAATTCTTCAGTTCAGCGAACCTTTGTTGTGACATACGATTATTCTTCTTTCCCTTCTAGTTTATAATGCTTTGTGGACAATTCTCCTAATCGTGCTGCTGCTCCTTCTGCTGTTATGTCACGTTGAGGTTCGGCACAAAGTTCAAACCCAACCATGAATTTGCGAACAGTTGCCGAGCGCAAGAGAGGTGGAAGAAATATCTGATGAAGATGATGTCCCGCCCATTCCTTCCCGTCGGTTGGGTTTTGATATATAGCCATAGAATAGGGGAAAGATGTCTTGAATAGATTGTCGTACCTTATGGCAATATTTTTCAAAATAGCTGCCCAGGTATCCTTTTCATTATCTGTTAGTTCGGTAACTGCACCCACAGACCGCCTGGGGAGAACCATAGTCTCAAATGGCCACACAGCCCAGAAGGGAACCAACACAACCCAGTCTTCATTTCTGGCAACAATGCGCTCTCCTTCCCTGAGCTCCCACTCAAGATAATCGGATAGAAGTTTTGTCCCATTACTTACAAAGTAGGATTCCTGAGATGCTAAAGATTTTGCTGGAATATTGGGAATTGATTCGGTTGCCCAGATCTGTCCATGCGGGTGCGGATTTGAACAACCCATTATCTCACCTTTGTTTTCAAAAATGAGCACATGATTAATATATGGCTCAGTACTCAAGTTCTCATGCTCTTCTACCCAGAGATCTACCACCCGACGCAAACTGAGAAGATCCAACTCAGGCAGAGTTAAATTGTGTCTGGGAGAAAAACAGATCACCCGACAAATCCCCCGTTCCCCTTTTGAACGAATTATGCCACTGAGATCCTCCAGGCCCACAACGTCTTCCTCTTGTGGTGCCATCAAAGCGGAAAAGTCATTATCAAAGGCGTACACATCCTTGTACTCTGGATTAGTCTCGCCACTCGCTCGCCTGTTCCCGGGGCAAAGGTAACATCCTGGATCGTATTCAGGGATTTTTTCGTGAGAGACCTCCTCCACCGCTCCGCTCCAGGGACGCTTCCAGCGCTGAGGCGATATCAGAACCCATTCTTGCCTCAGTGCGTTCCACCTTCGATGTGATGTCATAAGACGCATCGTACTATACTCCTCCTTTTGTGAAACATTGATAATCTAGAATCACACATTGTAAAAGAGGCTCGGGCAAGAGTTTGGCAGATGTTCAATATCTTGTGGGGCAAGGCCAGCGGTAGCCTCATGGGCGTCCAGCGTCTCCTCCAAGTAAGAGAATCTTAATCCGGTCTGGCATGAAGGAAAGGTCTATCTCTTTACAAATAATCACGCTACCTATTGACTTATTTCCCCAGTCCTTGCCACAAGATATAACTTATTAACAAGTTCTTCCAGGGATATATCTTTTTTTATAAATTCTCCTACGGTCCTTCCCCTATCTAAGACGACAAATCTATCTGCAGCCGGGTATACGTGATATATATTATGAGTTATGAAAATACAGGATTTCCCTTGCTCTTTTATCCCTTTTACAAAATTCAGTACTTTTTTTGTCTCTGAAAGTGACAAGGCCATAGTAGGTTCGTCCAAGATAATCAGTTCTGCCTTGAAATGCAAAGCCCTGGCTATTGCAACGCCTTGTTTTTCTCCACCAG